>DATJKO010000096.1:0-3455 GCA_035491355.1 Pyrinomonadaceae bacterium | reverse complement strand
TCGTGTACTGGCTGCCCCCGACTGACGCATCTCTGGCGAATACCGAACGTGAGCCGTTCAGAATGTTGATGTTCATCGTCGCCGCACCGATATTCAGCAACGCCACGACTTCGCCCGCTTTCGGCTGGTAGTTGATCTCGTAGCAGTTCTGCAGTGCGAACGCGTCGACGTCGATGATCACCGGTTGCTTGCCGGCGAGCTGAATCGCCTGCTTGACGTTGGCGATCTTGTCGCTCTTGCACGCGGCCATCAGCACGTGCAGCGTCTCTGACGATTTGCCGGTGAGTTCGTAATCGAGATTGACGTCGGCGATATCGAAGGGGATGTGCTCTTCAGCGTGCCAACTAAACGACTCCTGCAACTCTTCGGTACTCATCTGCGGGAGCACTATGTTCTTGACGATCACCGAGTGGCCGCTGACTCCGGCGGCGACGCGGTTCGTGCGAATCTGATGTTCGCTGAAGATGTGCGAGATCACGTTGGAGACGTTATTGAGCTCCATGATCTGCCCGTCGACGACGGTGTCGGTCTGAAGGTTCTCGAAACCGAGGTTGAGAAGCTGAAGGCTGGCGCCTTTCTTGCCGAGCTCCACTGCCTTAATGGAACTGGAACCGATGTCCAGACCAACGAGGTTCTTTTTTCCAGCGCCTTTTTTGAACATAGTCAGTTAATCCTCGTGACGGCAACCCGCAGTTTGTTTTGCAGGCGAAGCCGGGCACGTGCCTTACGTGCGCGCGGCAGTTGTCCCTTGATGATCTTGGGAGTGACCGAAGTAACGGTGGTTGATTTCAAGGTTGCGGTCCCTTTGTTAATAAGGTTAGTGGCCGGGACACCAAGTCGCAGGGGTAGAGTGCTGGCAGGTGTCAGTAAAGAACTGTTGGAGAAATCTGCGGCAGGAATGAAGCTCATTTCGGAAACCCAGCCAAGTTGGGTCGGTCCAACTTCCGTAGGCTTTGCGACCTCCGCTCGCGCGAAGTGTGCCTTTATCGTGCTCCAGTGATTTAGCGGGATTTACCGCTGATTGAAAACCAGGTGGGCACCTGGGTGGACGGCACAAGTCCGCCGTCAACCTGAGTGAGAGTACATTAATGGGCCAAACACTGTCAATTGTTATTTTTCTTTGTTTAACTCGTTGTGTATGAGTGACTAAGGTATGAGTTTGGGCCTATTTTTGCAGCGCTTTCTGGAACGAACTGGTCAGGATTCCAGTTTCTGAGTGACCGCGGAAGTCTCCGGCTCAATGAGTGGCGGCGGCACCTCCGCTACCTCGCTCAGGTCGTCCTTTACCTTCACTGTCTTGGCTGGAATACCCGCGACGATGTGATGGGACGGGACGGGACGGGTGACCACGGCGTTGCAGCCGACCATAGCGTGATCCTCGACCTGCATCCCCGCCAGGACCGTTGCGTGGTAGGTAAGACGGACGCCGTTGCCGATCCGGGTCGCTGGGGTGGATACGAGGTGGATGTCGTAGACGTCGTGGCTATGTGAGTAGATGTTCGCGTAGTCCGAGATCGAGACGTCGTTGCCGATGTCGATCCCGCCGCGGTCGTCGAGCAGGACGTGCCGGTGAATGACGACGTTATTGCCGATAGTCAGGTTATAGCCGAAGGACCATTCCACGTATTGCCAGCATTTGAAGTTCGACCCAACGCTCTTGAAGATTAGCGGCGCCAGCATCCTGCGGAATCGATGTGCGAACAATGCGTTTATTCCCACCGGCGAGCGATCGAACATCTGCCACAGCCAGATGAACGGCTTGCGCTCGTTGTAGAGCTTCGAGTCGATGTCGGTGTAGTACTCGGGCTCGGTGGTGATGTTGCGTGGGTCGAAACTGTGAAAGGTGGCGCGTGCCGCGAGCGAGAGATTATCCGGGTTGGCCTCGGAGACGCCGGAGAAGAGTTGAATCAACGTGTCGCGGACGACGTCGTTTGGATCCGTGCGGCCGTCCGTTAGTGACTTCTCGAGCTCGCTTAAAAAACTGTCGTAGTCCTGTTCTGCTAATGCCTGGGCAGACAAATTACGGTACGTCATAGGCGTGGCTGGAAAGTAACACAGGTCTTCTTCTACCGCCAGTTATGTGCCAGGGCGGGTACTGGTGCAGTTTGAACGTATATGCTCCCGCAAAGGCGCAAAGACGCAAAGAAAAGAAAGCACACCCTGAGTCCATTGATTCTCTTGGCGCCTTTGCGCCTTTGCGGGAAATCCTAATTAAACTGCATCACTACCGCGAAGCCGGATTTGGCAGGATACCTCTGCTTGCCAGCAAATCGTTGGGAGGCTAGGATGCCGAGCGAATGAAATTGCTCCGTACCTCCCTCGTTCTGGTTCTGCTGCTGATAATAATTGCCGCCGCATGGCTCTGGTTCAATCGCCCTTCCCCAGTTGACCTTGCGACGTATGCTCCGGCCGATTCCCTTCTCTACATCGAGTTGAATAATCCGTCGGCGGTGGCGCGCGCCATCCAGGACACCGACGTTTGGAAAGCGGCAGCGCCAATCACCCACAGCCAGATCGGTTCGGAAAGCAAACTGGCGATGGCCGCTGCGCGTTCGGGCGTTGGACCAATCGAAGCGGTGCTCTTCGCGCGGACCCAGATCGCGTTGGTCGTCGTCGGATTGGACGCGGCTGAGCAGAACGATACTTTGCGAGTCAAACCGGAGTTCGCAGTCATTGCCGAAACTCATACTTCCGCTTGGCGCACGAAACCCGCAGTCACAGCAGCCGTGAAGCAACTGGCGAGCTTCGTGTACGGTGCGTCCAACTGTAGCGAGCGGAGTGGTGATGCCGAGTACGTCGAGTGTTCGGTGACTGGCGGTGAACGCAAGATCATCGGGGCTGTCGACGGCACGCTCGTCGTCATCGCGAATACTGAAAACGCGGTTCGAAAATGTTTGGAAGCGAAGCGCGGAACGCGGCCGAACCTCCTTACTGACGCGGAGCTGGTGCGAGTGCGATCGAGTTTCGCGTCGAACCAGCCGCTTGGTTTCGGCTACATCTCGGCCTCGAATTCGGCGAAGTTGTTTTCGTGGGCGGCGCCATTGTGGATGGGACGCGGTCCCGGCGATCGACAGTTGGAACAACTGTTGGCAGTCAGCGCCGGCAAGATACTGCGCGGAGTTGCATGGACCGCCGTGACTTCAGGCGGTGGTATCGAGGATCGATATCTGTTCTCGCTCGAGCCCGACGTCGTGCGTCGTCTACAACCTGCGTTTGAAACATCGCAACAAGACCCGAACTTCTGGAAGCTCGTACCCAGCGGGTTTCAGTCGTTGACGATCTATCGCAGCAAAGAACCGGCGTTGGCGTGGCGATCGCTGGATTCTGCAGTTGGGTTGCAACTGGATGCGTTACCAGCCGTGTTGTTTGGAACGTTACTGAAGTCGAGTTTGACGCCGTATGGTATCAGCGATCCGAAAGAAGTGTTGACGACGCTCGCGCCGCCTTTGCTTACC
>DATJKO010000095.1:0-1552 GCA_035491355.1 Pyrinomonadaceae bacterium | reverse complement strand
CTGGTTGTTGCAGAATCTGGCGCGCTGGCGCAACTCGTTCGACTCCGTTGCCGACGTGATGCGGTTCGTTGGCTGTGCGACAGTGTTGGCGCCGATCATTAGCGCGACTATTGGCAGTTCCAGCCTGTGTCTGGGCGGCGCGGCCCAATGGACCAACTTTGGGTCACTCTGGTTGACCTGGTGGATTGGCGACGGTTTTGGCGCGCTAATCGTGACGCCGTTTATCCTCTCGTGGCGATCACCCGGTACTGTCAACGCCGGACACTGGATTGAGATCGTCGTTCTGCTGGTTCTTCATTTGGTTATCGTCATGATGGTCTTTGGCGGTTGGTTTCCCGGGCCCGTCAAGACGTATCCACTCACGTATCTCTCGCTTCCGTTCCTGCTCTGGGCCGCGTTGAAGTTTGACCTGCGCGTCGTGACGAGTGCGATCGTGTTGATGGCGGGCGTCGCGGTGTGGGGCGCGAAGCATGGCTATGGTCCATGGGTGCAGGCGAATCCGAACATCGCGTTGATATTGTTGATTTCGTTTGTCGGTTCGAGTTCGTTGATGACGCTGCTCGTCTCGGCGGTCACAAACGAGCGACGCCAGGCGGAGAAAGACAAGTCGAAACTCGGTTCCGAACTGGAACTGCACCGCCGCCGCGTTGAGGACATCGTGTCGCACGTACCTGGCGTTGTTTGGGAAGCGTGGGGACAACCGGACGCCGCTACCCAACGAATCGACTTCGTCAGCGGTCACGTCGAACAGATGCTCGGTTACAGCCAGGACGAGTGGTTATCGACACCCAATTTCTGGCTCACCATCGTCCATCCCGACGACAAGGAACGTGCAGCACGTGAAGCCGCTGCGCTCTTCGCGTCTGGACAAGGGGGTTCGAGCCGGTTTCGGTGGTTGCATAAGGATGGTCGTGAGGTTTGGGTCGAGGGACACTCCGTAGTCGTTTGCGACGAGACTGGCCCAATCGGAATGCGCGGCGTGACGATGGATATCACCGCTGGCGTTCACGCGGAGATCGAACGCGCGGAGTTGCTGGAGCGGGAAAGTCAGGCGCGGGCGGATGCCGAGGAGGCGAGCCGGTTGAAGGAAGAGTTTTTGGCGACTGTGTCGCACGAGTTGCGCACGCCGTTGAATGCGGTCGTCGGCTGGTCGCGACTAGTCCGCAGCGGTCAGCTCGATAAGGAAGGAACGACGCACGCGTTGGAAGTTATCGAGCGCAATGCGTTCGCGCAGCGGCAGATCATCGAAGACTTGCTTGACGTATCGCGGATCATTACCGGGAAGTTGAGAATCAACACGCAACGAGTCGACCTGTTGCTCGTGATTCATGCGGCGATGGATGCCGTGCGACCGGCCGCGGAGGCGAAAGAGATCGACTTGCGCACGCACTTCGAAGCGCCTGATGCGATTGTCAGGGCTGATGTGTAAAGGTTACAGCAGATCCTTTGGAACCTGCTGGCGAATGCGGTGAAGTTTACGCCGCAACGAGGCGCAGTCGATCTTTACTTGCGGCAACGTGGATCGTTGGCGGAGATCAGTATTGAGGATTCT
>DATJKO010000094.1:0-4303 GCA_035491355.1 Pyrinomonadaceae bacterium | reverse complement strand
GACGACTTGCTGGTAGACGAAGAAGCCGTGATCGTCATTGAGTGGCCCGAACGCATGGGTCCTTATCCGCTGCCGCCCGACGTCTGGCGCATCAGCATCGCCGGCGACGGCGACGCTACACGAACGATATCGATCTGCTAAGATTCACGCCGAAGATAGAAGACCAAAGGAGGTTTGTTAAGTAATGCCATATCCGGAAATCATGATTCGTCCCATGCGTGAAGATTTGACGCGCCTGGGTGTAGAGGAGTTGCGGACGGCGGACGCCGTCGATACCGCGGTGAAGGACAACAAAGGCACGCTGATGGTTGTAGTGAATTCCATCTGCGGGTGTGCGGCGGGAAAGGCGCGCCCGGGCGTCGCGCTCGCACTGCAACACGAAGTGAAGCCCGATAAAGTCGCGACGGTGTTCGCCGGCGCCGATCTCGAGGCCACCGAACGAGCGCGCAGCTACTTCACCGGCTACGGTCCATCCTCTCCCTCAATTGCCATCCTGAAGGACGGCGAACTGGTCTACATGCTGGAGCGGTTTCAGATCGAAGGCCGCGATGCCAGCCAAATCGCTACCGAACTCACCAGCGCATTCGATCAGCACTGCGCTTCCTAAACGAAGGAGAAACCCCTTGTTATTTACCTCCCGACATTCCCTCTTGATCGCGTTCATGCTCCTGCTCTCCGCGAGCGCCGTTTCTGCCCAGGACCCGATCGACGCCTGGAAGAACTTCGACTTCAGTCAGAACGCCATCAAGCAGGCCGACGTTCAGAAGCTCAACATCTGGGAACTAAAAATGATTCGGGGGCTTGTGTTCGGCCGTCACGGCCGGGTTTTCAAAGACGCCGAGATCAAGTCGTACCTCGAAACACAGCCCTGGTACCAGCCGAGTCCCGACTTCAAGAATTCGATGCTCAACGACACCGAGCGTCGCAACCTCGATGTCATTCGCATCGCCGAGGCGTCAAAACACCAGACGATCCAACCGGGAGACATGCGCTACTGGCGCGACCGCCCGATCACGGCGAAGAAGCTGGGCCAGCACAGTGGCGCCGAGTGGAAGGTGTTGCTGGCGGAAGTGGAAGCGATTCGCGGTAAGCGTTTCAACGACGAACCGTGGCTGCAACAGTATTTCGAAGAGCGGTACTGGTATCGTGCCGATGACAAGTACGACTCGAAGAAGCTGACGGTGAATGAGCGCAAAAACCTCGAGCTGCTCAGCACCGCTCAGAAGAAACAACGCAAGGTCGCGCTGCTTCCCGGCGACATGGAGCTCTTCGAGGACAAAGCCATCTCCGAACAAATGCTGCGCGGGTTGAGTCTGCATGAGTTGCGGCTGTTGCGAAATGAAGTCTACGCGCGACACGGTCGCATGTTTCGCGCTGAGTGGTTGCAACAGTATTTCTACACGCAGCCGTGGTACACGCCTGACGAGAACTTCAAAGACGAGACGTTGTCAGGAAATGACAAGCTGAACGTCGAGACGATCGTGAAGTTCGAGAACCGCATTCACCAGGAGCTGGGCACAAAGCCGATCACGAGCGCGCTGTTGCAAGGGCTGTTTATTGAAGACGTCAGCCAGATGCGACACGAGATCTATGCGCGGCACGGGAAGGTGTTCAAGGAGCCGTGGCTGCAGAAATACTTCTCGAGTTTCGAGTGGTACAAGGCCGATCCGAACTTCAGCGATGCAGCATTGACTGAGGTGGAGAAGAAGAACATCGTCACGATTGCGGCTTACGAAAAACGTGCCGTCACCGCGATGAGTACGATAGAGGGTTGATAAGGCCCAACTCAGGCCCCGCGTGACGGGGCCGCGCACAAAAGTCATTGGTCATATATCATTTGGCATTTTCCATTTGTCATTTTGGGCTCGTCGCCATCCGCTCGAGGCGAAAACTGTTCGCTCTGAGCAAACGAAACGAAAAATGAAAAATGCCAAATGATATATGACCAGTGATCAGAGCCGATACCGGACGCCGGCGCGCTTGGCGGCTTCTTCTTCGAGGTCGAGGTTTTGGAGTCGCAAAGTGACGTCGGCGTTCATGTCGAGACTGCCGCGTTCGCCCGCCAATAACTTCACCGTCCCCGCTGCCGCGATCATCGCAGCGTTGTCAGTAGACAGGTGCGGCGACGGAAAGTAGACCGGCAAGTTCAGCGTCGCCGCCATCTCACGCGCCACTTCGCGCAACTTTCCATTACACGCAACACCACCGGCGACGATCATCGTCTTCGGATAGTACTCATCCGCGATCTTCTCCATCGTCCGCACGAGCGACTGCACCACGACGTGCTGAAAACTCGCAGCCAGGTCCTTAATCCCCTGCGACGGTTCACCGCCATTCTCAACCGGCGCCAGTCCAGTTTCACGCACATGCTTCGTCACCGCAGTCTTGAGCCCGCTGAAACTGAAGTCCGGCAAGCCATCGCCCATCCGCGGAATTGAAAACGACACCGCATGCGGATCGCCTTCGCGTGCGAGTCGCTCAATCACCGGTCCGCCCGGGTAACCCAACCCAAGCATCTTGGCGACCTTATCAAACGCCTCCCCCGCCGCATCGTCACGCGTGCGCGAAACGACCTTGTACTTCCCCGGTTCAGGAATGAAGAAGATGTTCGTGTGCCCACCCGAAACGATCAACGCCTCGGCCGGATATTCGATGGGCGGGTTCTCGAACGCGACCGAATAGATGTGCCCCTCGATATGGTTGACGCCGACGAACGGTTTCTTCAACGCATACGCCATCGCCTTCGCATACGACACGCCGACGAGCAACGAACCAACCAGTCCGGGTCCGACCGTGACGGCAATCCCATCGATGTCCGCCGCCGTCACCTGGGCGCGTTCAAAAGCTTCCGTCACGACGGGAACGATCTTTTCGAGGTGTTCGCGCGAGGCGAGCTCGGGCACCACGCCGCCGTACCGCTTGTGAATCGGGACCTGGGACGAAATTACAGACGAGACGATTTCGCGGCCGTCGCGTACAACGGCGGCGGCAGTTTCGTCACACGATGTTTCAATGCCGAGAACTAACATAGACCGGTGGATTCTAACTCTCGTAGAAGCTAAGTGACGAATCGCCTTGTTTCAGAACGCGAAATCGCCGCAGCCCGCCGATAGTTTCCGGCAAGACCTTCTTGTGGTGATGCTCCACGATCAATAGACCTTCAAAACGACCGAGCAGATCGAGAGTGACTAAGTAATCCTCTTTGTAGGGCGGATCAAGAAACACGATGTCCCACGCGAACGCTCTCTCCTGGCGCAGAAACTCTTCCGCAGTCATTTGATAAATCTCGTGCTGTTCCTCCGGAACCCGGCACAACTGCACATTCGCCTCGATGAGCTGGCACATCTTTCTGGAGCGATCGACAAACGTCACGTGCTGTGCTCCGCGCGATAACGCTTCAATCCCCACCGCGCCAGATCCAGCGCACAAATCGAGAAATTGCGCGTCTTCGATTCGCGGCGCGATAACATTGAATAACGTCTCACGCAATCGATCCGACGTCGGCCGTACCTGCAGCGACGGCGGGCTTTTGAGGTTGCGCCCCTTGTACTCTCCCGCAATGACTCGCATAGCAAGACGTTCTCATCCGATAGCGGCCAGTCCTAACCGCGCATCCTTCATGATGTGCTTCACCATCCTGACCGTCGCCGCTGACTTCTCTTTACTCAAATAGAACTCCGCCTCATTTCGCGCCTGTTCCAACAACTGCTGGTCCCGCACCAGATTTCCAATCCGAAACTCCGGTAACCCTGATTGCTTCGTGCCGAGAATTTCACCCGGACCCCGCAGCTCCAAATCCTTTTCAGCGATTAGAAAACCATTACTCGTCTTCGCCATGATGCCGAGACGCTCTTCGGCGATTGCGGTTCGCTTGTCACTCGTGAGCAGCACGCAGTAACTCTTTTCCGCACCGCGACCAACCCTCCCGCGCAGTTGATGAAGCTGTGACAAGCCGAAACGCTCGGCATGCTCGACGATCATCACCGACGCGTTGGGCACATCGACGCCCACCTCGATCACGCTGGTTGAAACCAGGATCTTGATCCGCCCGGCGACAAACTCATTCATCACCGCTTCTTTTTCCGCCGGCTTCATCTTGCCGTGCAACAACCCGACGGGCAGTCTCGGGAACACTGTGTCGCGCAGGTATTCGAAACGTTGTTTCGCATCGCGCAAGTCCATCTTCTCCGACTCTTCGACGAGGGGATACACAACGTAAACCTGTCGACCCGCGCTTACTTCTCTCTTGATCAGCTTCTTAACTTCCTGTCGCTGGTCCTCGCCGACGACCTTCGTTTCGATC
>DATJKO010000093.1:0-6407 GCA_035491355.1 Pyrinomonadaceae bacterium | reverse complement strand
GTTGCTTACGTTTCGGACGAATCGGGCGAGTATGAGCTTCACGTTCGATCGCTCGAAAACGACGCAGTCAAGAAGATCAAGATCGAGCAGAAGCCTTCGTTTTATTGGGACCTCGGTTGGTCGCCCGATTCAACCAAGCTGACGTTCCCCGATCGACGACTGGGTCTTTGGCTAGTCGATGTACCCACTGGAACCGCGGTCCGCGTTGATACCGCCACGTACTCGGCGCAGGAATCCTGGACGACAAGTTTTTCACCGGACTCGCGTTTTCTCGCCTATTCGAAGCGGATGAAGAACCGTGCTGCGGCGGTCTTCATTTACGACATCGGCCAGAAGAAGGCGGTGCAGTTAACTGACGGCATAACTCATGCCCAAACACCGGTGTTCGATCGAAACGGGAAATACTTGTACTTCCTGTCGAGCGCGAATGCCGGCACGACGGAATTTAGTTGGGGCGTACTCAACGGAGTGCTCGCGAATCCGCTGATCGTGCGACGAGTTCACGCCGTGATCTTGTCGAAGGACCAGGCGTCGCCGTTCCTACCGAACGGTCAGCCTAACCCTGACGCAAAGGTCACCGAAGTCGCGGCAGTGAAGATCGACTTCGAAGGAATTCAGTCGCGCTTTCTGAACTTGCCGATGCCCCAACGCGACTATTCGCAGATTGCTGTGGGCCAGCCAGGGAAGTTGATCTCCACGCACCGTGAGTGGTCTGGCGATCCCGGTGGACCGACACAAACCATCGTCTCTTCATTTGATGTTGCGAAGGGCGGTCCGATGCAGAAGATCGTCGACCAGGTTAGCGCGGTTGATATCACTGGCGACGGTAAGAAAGTTCTAATCCGTAAGGGCAGAGACTTCTTCCTCGTCTCTGCAGAGGCTCAGGCGAAACCCGACGAAGGCAGACTGGACTTCAGCAAGATGGAAGTGCGCGTAGTTCCGGCAGAGGAATGGCGCCAGATGTTTCACGAGTCGATGCGCATCATGCGTGATTGGTTCTACGACCCGAACCATCACGGGCAAAACCTCGCGGCACTCGAAACTGAATACGCGGCTTACTTGCCAACGATCACTCGACGCACCGATCTCAATCGGCTGATGCAACAGATGCTCGGCTACGTTTCAGTGAGCCATCTTGGTGTCGGCGGCGGCGACGCGCCACCGCCCGCCGGAAGTGGCAATCGCATTGGTCTACTTGGTGCGGACTATGAAATAGTCGACGGAAAATATCGTTTCAAGAAGATCTATCGTTCGACGTCGTATGCTTCACCAAACGGATCATTCAGCGCGCCGCTCGACCAGCCGGGAGTCGATGTTCGCGAAGGTGACTATCTGCTCCAGGTTAACGACCAGGCCGTCGAAGCAGAAAAGAACCTGCTGACCTACTTCGAAAACACGCCCGGACGTCCGACGAAGATCACAGTTTCGGCAAGTGCGAACGGAAGCAATGCCCGGACTTCCACCGTGTTTCCGGCGGTCGGTGAGAACCGTCTGCGTCGGGCCAACTGGGCCGAAGAGAACCGCAAACTCGTGGAAAAACTCTCCGGCGGTCGACTCGGCTATATCTTTATCGAGGGCTATGGCGGCGAAGGAATCGCGAATGCGATTCGCGGTCTGAGCGGATACGCTGATAAGAACGGCATCATCATCGATCAGCGTTTCAACGGCGGCGGTATCACGCCGGATTACCTGATCGAATGGATGAAGCGCAAGCCGCTCTACTACTACATGTTTCGCGGTGGCGACGATATCGCCACGCCGGTAAATCCCGCGCCACCGGTGAAGGTGATGATCATTAACGAACTGAACGGGTCCGCTGCGGAGACGGGCGCGTTCATGTTCGAACTCGCGAAGGTTGGTCCAACGGTGGGCAAGCGAACGTTCGGCGGCGGCATCGGTCCTTATTACTTCACGCCTTCGTTGATCGACGGCGGCCAGGTCCGGCTGCCCAATCGGGCCGCCTACGATCCGACTGGCACAGGCTGGGGCATCGAAAACACGGGCGTCGCGCCCGATTTCGACGTCGAGATCACTCCTGCTGACGTCATCGCGGGACGCGATCCGCAGCTCGAGAAAGCGGTGGAGGTCGCGCTCGCGCAGATCTCGAAGGACCCAATAGTTGTTCCCAGGCATCCGGCGTTTCCGGTTCATCCCGGCGATCAGGGGAAGGCGAGTGACGTATCGATATCTTCACTGCCGACGCCAGGGTCTGCGTTTCCTGCTCCCGCCGCAAGGTCGCAGCAACCGCGCCCGCCCGCAGCCAGCGATAACAAGTTCGCTGCTTTTATCGGTAGCTACGATGGTGGAACACTGGGTGTGTTGGTCATCAGGCAGGAAGGCGACAAGTTGTTTGCTCTCGATCCGGGCGGCCAACGAATCGAGTTGGTGCCGGATGCGACGGTCGATAAATTCCTGGCGCAACCAGTGGGCGGTTCCGCGAGCTTCGAAAGAGATACAGGCGGTAAGGTAACCGCGATCGTTGTGACGCTTCCGGATGGGCGCCAGGTGAGAGGACGAAGGGTGCCCTGATCTATTTCTCGAAGATCACGTTCACTCCGCCGAAGTAAAACAGATCCTTGATTTGATAACCGTCGCTGACGAGTCGCTTGAATTCATTCATCCACTCGGGCTCTGCTTCGCCGAGTCTGTTGAAGGAGATGGTTTTGATCTGGTATTCGCGTTTTTGGTCGGCGGGGTTCTGCGCGAAAACGAGTCGCTCGTTGAGTGCGTCGGTTGAATCGCAGGTTAGGTCTCCGATCATCAGCGCCTGGTAGCTATTGCCCAGCGCTACGGTCTTATCAAACTCCTTCGCGTATTTCTTGCGGTCGATCATGGTGTAGGTGGTACCCTCACTGCCGCGTTTCTCCATAAGGACCATGCCAATCATGCCGACGCGTCTGCCGGTAACGAAGCGGAAACCCTGCGCCGCCAACTTGTTGATATCGTCCGGTAGACCGGAACTCTTCTTAAGAAAACGATACTCGGTTTTCGCGGCGTCCTTGTTCGACGAATCCCTTTCCGTCAACACTGATACGCTGAAGTCGATCAGTCCCTGCCGTGCGAAAAGAATCTTAACTGGTCGAAAGCCCTGTGACGCCGCTTCTTCAAGTCCCGCCTGAATCGTTTTCTCGGCGCTATCGCCAAGGCGCACTTTGGAGATAATCACTCTGTACTCTCTGGTCCGCTCAGTGGCGCCGTTCCGGCGTTCGAGAAGAAACGCATCGCCTTTGTGCAAGCGAAGAACTGTGGAACCGGGGTACGTGGGATTAGGTTCGTCCTCAGTGGAGCCGCTCGTGCAATTCGTTAGCGCGTAAGCGTTGGCGAAGTTGAAACCCTTCTGCGACTGAAAGTTGAGGCGACCTTCGAGAAGTTTCTTATCGGGACTCGACATCCAGTCGTACTCGTACTTGTTCGGCGCATCCAACCGCAGGACGGCTGCGTAATTCTGCGTCGGACCTTCGCCGCCGTAGCTCAGCGACTTTTCAAGCCGGTAACCCACCTTGCCGTTCTTGTTGAGATCGTCAACGAAGTTGTTGATGCCGAGTACGGTGATGACTCTGACATTCCCGAGTTGGTCCGATTGCGCCGGCCACGCGAAAACAGCGATCGGCATAGCGAGAATGATCAGTACTATTGTGAGCTCAAGTGGTTTTCTCATTAGCAAAGCTACGCTCCGAATTGTTTTAGATGATGATCGGTATGTTTGTAAGTAACGACGCCCCACTCGCGGCGGTTTAATGGTCCAAACAGCGGGTGCGCCGGTCCGTCACCCTCGCGAGGTCCGATTCCGATTCGCGCGAGCAACTCCAGCAGCGCTGCGCGCTCCTCTTCAAACGCGGACGAAGCATCGGGTTTCAGCCCGCCTGCCGTCGGCGCTCCCTTCGGGAAGGGAATGACGTACAGCGCGAGGTGCTTGAGCGGAAACATCTGAAACGCGCGCTTGTTCGCCGACGGCAGCGACAACTCGCCAAGGGCCATCTGTGCCGACAGGCGAAGATGCTGGAGCATACCCGTTATGTCCATGCTTCCCCACTGCCGCGTTGCCGACGCCGGTAGCGCTCGCAACCTCTCGGTGATTGCCGCGCGATCACTCTCGTTCAAAATTGATCCCATCGTTACCTCTTTCAATTACAGCGTTCACCCCGGGAGTTCCTTCTTCTCGTGAGCTACGAAATTCGTCTCCGACCGGTTTGCCGTCAGAGAACTGGAGGACGACGCAACTACATGCATAGATTGTGGGAGCGGAAAGAAGTAGGAGAGCAAGAACTGCGGTCAGAAACAGAGACTTCATAGGGGGATCCTTGGGTCGTTGATAGTACCTGGGAGACGACGTTGAAGAATGTAATCGAAGCGCCAGATCGGGTACAAGCCAATTATTTCACTTGTTCGAAGTGAACCTAGCTGAACTCGGCTTGCACAAAAAGTATTCAAATTGATTCAGGGCTCTGTGCGAGAAGGGATTGTTCTCCCGCAAAGGCGCAAAGGCGCAAAGAAAACCCCTAAGAAACGCGGCAGCGCTTTGCGTCTTTGCGCCTTTGCGGGAGAAACCTTCTCCGCTTAAGACTTCTTGTGCAAAGCCGCGTGAAGTAGTAAACGAAATCGCTCGGGGAAATGTCGACAGTTGAGGCAGATTTTGATCGTCTGGCACGCCTCGACCAGGAAGGCTGGACGCACAACAACCACTACCACGATTCCCTGCTCAGCTGCGTTCCGAAGGACTGTGAAAACGCACTGGAGATCGGGTGCGGGACGGGTGCGTTCGCACGAGAGTTAGCGCGACGGTCCAAACGGGTGGTAGCGCTGGATCTATCGCCGGAGATGATTCGGGTTGCGCGTTCGCACTCGAGCGCTTTCACTAATCTGACGTTTGAATTGGCTGACGCAATGACCTGGAACTTCCAGCGGTCCGAGTTTGATTTCGTCTGTTCGATTGCGACGCTACATCACGTGCCGCAGCGTGAGGTGTTCTTGAAGATGAGAGATGCGCTCAGACCTCGTGGTGTGATGGTCGTGTTGGATCTGGTCGAGTCGAATGGCCTCCTTGAGCGAGTGCTGGACGGGATTGCATTAGGTGTGAGTCCCACGCTGCGGTTGCTGCGCAACGGTCGACTCCGGCCGCCGGCCGAGGTTCGCAAGGCGTGGGAGGAACACGGTAAACACGATTCGTACGCGACGATTGATCAGATGCGAGCACTGACCGATGAGATTCTACCGGGCGCGACCGTGAAGAGATGTTTGCTGTGGCGGTACCTGCTGGTCTATCACAAACCCGCAACTGATTGAGGGGGTCATCGCAGCAACGACTCCAACGCTTGCGTGGCCTCATCGACCGTGCGCTTCGCGTCTTCGACCTCCTGCGTCGCTTCCTTGATCTCAGCTTCAACGCTTTGCGCTCGTTCAGCGGCGCTTTCGTAAGCGAACGTCGCCTTTTCGAGTAGCGACTCAGCGCTGCGCTTGTGCTTCTCCGCCTCGCGAACCTCGCCGTTCGCTTTCTTCAGCTTCGCTTCCAAACTCTGCACGGTCGACCGCGCGTCCGTTAATGATTTCTTCGCATCCTGCAAAGCGGCTTTGGCTGAGTCGATCTTTGCGCGACGAAACTCTTCGAGCTTCCGCACCTGGCCCGCCGTCGCCGGTTTCGACCGCGCGGGCGGCGGTGCAGTGGATTTGCGCGCAGGCGCGACGGGTTCCTCGCGAGCCGGAATCCCGCCCGACAACAACAGGGCAAGCGATTCGAAACTCGGAGGATCTACATCGTTGGTTAAACGCCCCGGAGTTGGGCCACTCGGAAGCAACGCGTACGCAGAGAGCGCTTCAAGGTTGGCAACGACACGACGCATCGTTTCCAGCGAAGCGTTGTGACCAGCGTCAGTTAACACCTGCTCGGCGATATCCGAGAGATTCGTCAGTGCTTCGCGTCGCGCGTCGAGCGAGTCGCGCATGCCTGCGGCATTCGCGCCCGAACGCGCAGGTTGAAAACGCCTGCCGGTGGCGATGAGATCGTCAAACGCTTCGCGGTGGTCCCAGTAAAGTTGGTTCACGGTCCATGCGGAGATCGACGGTTTACTCAGTAACTTCACGCGGTCGGCATCGTCTTGCCGGCCCTGCTTCTTGAGCTGCGTCGCGAGCGCGTTGCGTGCCGGCGTGAACTCCGGCAACGGCAACATGAACAACGCATCGATGTCATCTTCGAGTCGATCCTTTGGTCCATTTCCGTTGCTGGCCCGTTTCACCATGGCCGTAGTGTCTCATTCTTCACGGAAAACGCAGAGCTAAAGTTGGCCGCGAAACATGTCTGCGATCACGAGCTCTCATTTCTTCCTGACTTTCTCTGGTAGTGTCCTACTTTAAAAAACCTGATCTGCGTTTCTCTGCCGTCCTCTGCGGCTCGGCGGTAAATGTGGAGTAAA
>DATJKO010000092.1:0-4464 GCA_035491355.1 Pyrinomonadaceae bacterium | reverse complement strand
TGCGGCGATGGGCGTAATGATTACCTCGGCGGCGGTCGTGATTTACCCGCACATGAAACCCGAGGAGCTCTGGGATCCGATGAAACTCGTCGGACAATTCCAGAGCGTAGCGGTGATCGCGATCTCGATGTTCACTGTCGTCGTGGCCACGCTCGCCGTGAATATCGCGGCGAACGTCGTCTCACCGGCTAACGACTTCGCCAATGCGTTTCCGAAATGGATTTCGTTCCGCACCGGCGGACTGATTACCGGTATCATCGGGATCCTCATGCAGCCGTGGCGGCTGCTCGCAGACCCGTCCGGTTACATCTTCGCCTGGTTGGTTGGTTACTCCGGTGGCCTGGGTTCGATTGCCGGCGTGTTAATCGTAGACTACTGGTTCGTGCGTCAGAAGCGACTCGAGCTCGGCGACCTGTATAGGAAGGATGGCGACTACACGTACAGCGGTGGTTGGAACTGGCGCGCCGTCATCGCGACGCTGATCGGTTGTCTGCTGGCCTGGATTGGCCTCGTCGTACCGCCGCTGCGGCCGCTTTACGATTACGCCTGGTTTATCGGCTTCGGCTCCGCCGCGCTCACTCACTACCTGCTGATGAAAGCCGCGCCGCCCGCAGCACCGGGATCTAGATAAGCACCGTCGCTAAATGCTATAAAAACAATAACTTTGAACCGAATGAGGACTCACTAATGCCACGCACGGTTAAATGCGGATTAATTCAATGTTCGAATGCGTCGCCGACCGATCAGCCGATCGAGGAAATTAAACGCCTGAATATCGAGAAGCACCTGAAGTTTATCGAGCAGGCCGCGCAACAAGGCGTGCAGGTCATCTGCATGCAGGAGATTTTCACGACCCCTTATTTCTGCGCCGAACAACAGACGCGCTGGTATGAAGCGGTGGAACGTATTCCCGATGGTCCAACCATACGATTGATGCAGGAAGTTGCGAAAGAACACGGCATGGTGATGATCGTCCCGATCTACGAGGAAGAGATCACCGGCATCTACTACAACACCGCCGCCGTGATTGACGCGGATGGAAAGTACCTCGGCAAATATCGCAAGAACCACATCCCACACGTCAATCCCGGTTTCTGGGAGAAGTTCTACTTTCGTCCCGGCAATCTCGGTTATCCCTGTTTCGACACGGCATTCGCGCGCATCGGCGTGTACATCTGTTACGACCGGCACTTTCCGGAAGGCGCCCGTGCACTGGGTTTGAATGGCGCCGAGATCGTGTTCAATCCGTCGGCTACTGTTGCCGGACTTTCCGAGTATCTCTGGCGGCTCGAACAACCGGCTCACGCAGTCGCGAACGGATACTTCATCGGCGCCATCAATCGCGTCGGTCACGAACAGCCGTGGGACATCGGCGAGTTTTACGGACAGAGTTACTTCTGTGATCCGCGCGGACAGTTTGTGGCGGAAGCACCGCGCGATCAGGACGCGCTCGTCGTCGCCGATCTCGATTTGGATAAGATCCGTGAAGTGCGAAACACCTGGCAATTCTTTAGGGATCGACGACCTGACAGCTACGGCTCGCTCGTAGCAGATTGATTTCAAGGAGCACCGATCAATGGATTTATCAATCACCGTTAACGGCATGAAGTTCCCCAACCCGTTCGTGCTGGGCTCCGGCCCGCCGGGCACGAACGCGCGCGTGCTCGCGAAGTCGTACGAAGCGGGCTGGGGCGGCGCGGTCGCCAAGACTGTTAGTCTTGAATCGGCGAAGGTGGTGAATGTTGTTCCGCGTTACGGAAAGCTCCGCTCGCGATCGACCGGCGAAGTAATTGGTTTCGAGAACATCGAGCTCATTTCCGATCGACCCATCGACGTTTGGCTCGAAGAGTTTCGTCAGATCAAGAAGGAGTATCCGGACCACATCCTGATCGCGTCGATCATGGAGGAGTATGAGAAGAGCCGCTGGCAGGAGTTGACGCGCATGGTCCAGGAAACTGGCGTCGACGGTTTCGAACTCAACTTCTCGTGTCCACACGGAATGACGGAACGGAAGATGGGTTCCGAGATGGGTGAGCACCCGGATCTGACGGAAGAGGTAACGAGCTGGGTCACGGAAGTCGCGAAGATTCCAGTGTGGGCCAAGATGACGCCCAACATCACGAATATCCGCGAGCCCGCGCAGGCTGCGGTTGCGGGTGGCGCGTCGGGGATCTCGGCGATCAATACGATCCTGTCGGTGATTGGGGTCGATCTCGACACGTTGAGACCGATGCCGACGGTCGAAGGTCACTGCGTTCCCGGTGGATACTCGGCGCAGGCGGTGCGCCCGATCGCGTTGCGCATGGTGAGTCAACTCGCGCTTGGTCTGCCTGAAGGAGTCAGCATTAGCGGCATCGGCGGAATCGAAAACTCGCACGACGCGCTCGAATTTATGTTGCTCGGATCTTCAACCGTGCAGATCTGCACCGGCGTGATGCTTCAGGGTGTGAAGATGATCGATGAGCTGAAGGAAGGCGTCGAGAAGTTCATGGTCGACAAAGGCTTCACATCGATCCAGGAAATCGTAGGGAAGAGTCTTCCTTACTTTTCAACGCACATGGATCTCGTGCAGCGGATGAAGACCGCAAAGCGATCGAAAGCCGGCGAGGCGAGTCGCGACAACGAGTGGGCGCAGAAAGATATTACGGAAAAGACTGCGGAACTGACGTCTAACTAAGATCTTAAGCACAAAGATCTAAGAGCTAAGATCTTTGTACTTTGTACTTTGTGCCTTTTGTGGCTAAAGCTCGGTAATCACGGGCGCGTGGTCCGATGGTTTTTCCCAGGTGCGTGGTTCGATGTCGATCCACGTGCGCACGCTGCGTGAGACGAGCGGTTCGGTGATCCAGATGTGGTCGATGCGCAGTCCGAGGTTGCGTCGAAACGCGCCCGCACGATAATCCCACCAGGTAAACTTTCCACCTTCTTCATTGTGCAGGCGAAACGCGTCTGTGAATCCCCAGTCCTTGATGTTCTGCAGAGTCGTGCGCTCCGGCTCGCTGAACATGATGCGGCCCTGCCAGAGTCGTACGTCATGCACGTCTCGCTCTTCCGGTGCGACATTAAAATCGCCGCACAGCAACACCGGACGCGACGGATCGTAGTTATCGTCGAAGAACTGTCGTAGTCGCCGCATCCAACCGAGTTTCATTTCGAACTTTTCGGACCCGACCGCCTGTCCATTCGGAATGTAGACGTTGACGATCTGAATACCCTCGACGGTTGACGTAATCAGACGCGACTGCGCCGTCTCATCATCACCAGGATAACCTCGATGACCCGTTTCGCATTCACCACGCGTGAGAATGGCAACGCCGTTATACGACTGCTGCCCAAACAATTGGCACTTGTAACCGCGCTCCTGAAACACGAGCGTGGGAAACTTGTCGTCCGTGCACTTCGTCTCCTGCATGCACAGCACGTCTGGCCTTACGTCGTCGAGCCAGCGAAGGACCAGCGGCATGCGAGCGAGAATCGAATTGACGTTCCAGGTCGCTACCAGCATTTAGTTTGAAATCAAAAGCCCGCCGATCAACGCACCGCGTCGCGCGATGTCCTCGGCTTCAATGTGTTCGTGCACCGCGTGAGCGCCGTCACCGCTGATCCCTAAACCATCGAGGACCGGGATGCCGAGCGCGGCTAAAAAGTTTCCGTCGGAGGCGCCACCGACCTGCGCTTCGCCGAGTTTGAAATCGAGCTGCGCGGCAATGGCCCTTCCGTTTTCAAACAGCTCGACAACCGCTGGCGTCCGTTCCAGCGGCGGACGATTGATCCCACCCGACACAAACACTTTCGTACGCTCGTCAATCGGCGTGACACTCCCCAGCAGCCGTTCGATCTCGCGCGACTCCGCTTCAGTCGAGAAACGAACGTCGATCTCCGCCTCTGCTTCAGCGGCGACAACGTTCGATCTTGTCCCCCCTCGCACCACGCCGACGTTCACAGTGATTCCCGATCCCGATCCGTTGATGGCGTGGAGTCGTTCTGTTTGGCGGGCGAGTTCGAGAATCGCGCTCGCGCCTTTTTCAGGTTCGAGACCAGCGTGCGCCGCCTTGCCTTCGACTTTCATCGCGAAGATCCCCGTTCCCTTCCGGCCGGTCTTTACTCGTCCACCCGACGCGGGTGGTTCCATCACGAAAGCGCAACGAGTATTGGCCGACTTCGCTGTCTCTTCCAGCAGCGGCCAACCGGTAAAACTGCCGACCTCTTCGTCGCAGGTCAACGCGACTGTCACCGCACAGCGCGGAGCGATCTTCAACTCCGCCATGGCCCGCAGCACCGCCAGGATCAACCCGCAGTTTGCCTTCATATCGAAGATGCCTGGCCCATAGATCTTTCCCGCTTCGCGTCGCCACGGACGCGCTGCCACTGATCCAAGCGCATGGACAGTGTCCGTATGGCCCACTACCAGAATCTGTCCTGCGGATCTCTGGTGACCAAACGCTTCGATTACGAGATGCTGAC
>DATJKO010000091.1:0-9970 GCA_035491355.1 Pyrinomonadaceae bacterium | reverse complement strand
AGAAGATCGCCGAGTCCGGCGACAATCACACACATCAGCACCAGGTTCAGGCATAGATAGAAGATGGGATGGAAGAGACAACCGTACTGCTCGGTGATATCGGCCTCGAAACTCTGATGCGTCTCTTTCCATCGTTGCTGAAAATGCCAGCGTTTGAGAAAAGCACCCGCCGCCGGCAGCGTGTACATCGCAACCACCGTAAGGCAGAGTGCGAATTTCGCGAACGGCTCTTCTGCGGAAACGTGTTTGATGAGACTGATGAACAATCCCGTCAGTGTGCGCATCAGAAAGAGGTTTGCGACGAAGACGACGAGGTCCAGTAGCAATCCTCGATTCGATTCAGTGAATATGTTGGCGAGAGCGTGACGCAGGTCGGGGCGCTTCATCTATAGGTTTATCGGGTCAGCTGCCGGTATTTAATCCGGTGAGGTATCTCCGCGGCCGGGCCGAGGCGGGCCTTTTTATCTTCTTCGTAGTCAGAGTAGTTTCCTTCAAACCAAAAGACTTTGCTGTCGCCTTCGAAAGCGAGTATGTGCGTGGCGATGCGATCGAGAAACCAGCGATCGTGTGAGATCACAACGGCGCAACCAGCGAAGTTCTCGAGTGCCTCCTCGAGCGCGCGCAGGGTGTTGACGTCGAGATCGTTTGTCGGTTCGTCGAGCAGTAGCACGTTCGCGCCTTCCTTCAACATCTTCGCGAGGTGCACGCGGTTGCGTTCGCCACCCGAGAGCATGCCGACTTTCTTCTGTTGGTCGGACCCGGAGAAGTTGAAACGTGCGACGTACGCGCGCGAGTTCACTTCGCGATTGCCGAGCTTGAGCGTGTCTTCGCCACCGGAGATCTCCTGCCAGATCGATTTCTCAGGATCGAGTGTGCGGCTCTGATCGACGTACGCCAGCATGACGGTGTCGCCTTTGCGAATCGTGCCGGCGTCGGGTTCTTCCTGCGCGGTGATCATGCGAAACAAAGTCGTCTTGCCTGCGCCGTTTGGACCAATAACGCCAACGATGCCGCCCGGCGGTAGCGAGAACGTCATGTCTTCGACCAGGAGTTTCTGTCCGTAACTCTTGCCGACGTCGTTCGCTTCGATGACCACGTTGCCGAGACGTGGCCCAGCCGGGATGTGAATCTCGAGATCTTCGCGACGCTTTTCGCTGTCCTGGCGTAGCAGGTCTTCGTAAGAATTAATACGTGCTTTGCCTTTCGCGTGCCGCGCTTTGGGCGACATGCGAATCCACTCGAGTTCGCGTTGTAAAGTTTTCTGGCGTTCAGTTTCGGATTTCTCTTCGCGTCGCAGGCGCTCCTGTTTTTGTTCGAGCCACGAGGAGTAGTTTCCTTTCCAGGGAATACCCTGGCCGCGATCGAGTTCGAGAATCCAGCCGGCGACGTTGTCGAGGAAGTAACGATCGTGAGTGACGGCGATGATCGTTCCCGCATAGCTCTGCAAGTGTTGTTCAAGCCAGGCGACTGACTCGGCGTCGAGGTGGTTCGTGGGTTCGTCGAGCAACAGGATGTCCGGTTTCTGCAGCAACAAGCGGCAGAGCGCGACGCGACGACGCTCGCCGCCGGACAACACTTTCACCGGCGTTTCCGGTGGCGGACAGCGCAAAGCGTCCATCGCCATCTCGAGACGTGAGTCGAGGTCCCAGGCGTCGAGGGCGTCGAGTTTTTCCTGCACCTCGCCTTGTCGTTCGAGTAGCGCCGACATCTCGTCGTCGCTCATCTCCTCACCGAACTTCGCGTTGATCTCTTCGAACTCTTTCAACAGATCGACTGTTTCCTGGACCGCTACTTCGACGACCTCACGGACTGTGCGTGCATCGTCGAGCAGCGGCTCCTGTTCGAGATACCCGACAGTGAATCCCGGTGAGATCACCGTCTCGCCGTTGAAGTCTTTATCGACCCCCGCGAGGATGCGCAACAACGACGATTTGCCCGATCCATTCAGACCGATGACGCCGATCTTCGCGCCGTAGAAGTAAGAGAGATAGATGTCTTTGAGTACCGGCTTCTTATCGTAGAACTTGCTGACGCCGACCATCGAATAGATGACTTTGTTTGGTTCTGTGCTCATGGAAAAAGTATGAATATATGCGTAACGGGATTTGGCGTCACTTAGAGTAACACTCTTCTTGTTTGGTCAGATAACAGGGTGGGTGCGATTACAGAACGGCCTGCGCGGTTTGGGCGCGTGCGACTTCTCCATCGTTCGACTGTTCGCTGTATTGGAGTCGATAGAGCTTGTAGTAAAGCCCGCGCTGGTCCAGTAACTCCTGATGCAGGCCGATCTCCCGAACAGTGCCTTTGTGCAGAACAACGATCTTATCGACGCGCTGAATCGTCGACAGACGGTGGGCAATGATAATCGACGTGCGCCCGGTCTTTACACGGTCGATCGCTCGTTGGATGGTTTTCTCAGTCGTGGTATCGACGCTGGACGTTGCTTCGTCGAGTATCAAGACATGCGGGTCGAAGGCCAGCGCACGGGCCAACGAAAGCAACTGCTTCTGACCAACGGAAAATCCTGCACCGCGTTCGTTAACCTTTGCGGCGTACCCGTCGTCCAGGCGTTCAATGAAACCGGCAGCGTCAACCTCGCGGGCCGCCCAGCGAATGCGCTCATCAGTGATCGTTCGATTGCCGAGTCGAATGTTGCCGGCGACGTCGCCCGAGAACAGGAAGATATCCTGAAGCACGACGCCGAAGTTCTCCCGCAATACTTGTAAGTCCCAATACCGAACGTCGACTCCGTCAACGAGAATCCGGCCACGCTGCACGTCATAAAACCGCAAGAGCAGATTCGTAATGGTTGTTTTTCCGGCCCCGGTATGGCCCACGAGGGCCAACGATTGTCCGGGCTCAACGACAAAGGAGACGTCTTTGAGTACCCAATCGTCGTCGTTGTAAGCGAACCACACGTTGCAGAACTCAATCCGACCTTCACGACGAGCTGCCGCCGCAGAGGGTGCGCCTGCCGCTGCGACCCCGTCCGTCATATCCAGCAGCTTGAAGATGCGTTCGCTGGCGACAATCGCGGCTTGCAGGATGTTGTATCGCTCGCTCAGCCCCTGGATTGGTTGCCAGAGGCGTTCGGTGTATTGCAGGAACGCTACCAGAGTGCCTAACGTGATCGCGTTTTGAATCACTTGCCCGCCGCCGTACCAGATGATGACCGCGCTTCCCCCAGCCGCAATCAGATTCACCAACGGATAAAACAGTCCGTAATAGAAAACCGTGTCGAGGTTCGCGCGCAGGTACTCGCGATTGATGTCGCCTAACTGAGCGAGCGCCTTTTCCTCGCGATTGAACAGTTGCACGACCTGGATTCCCGAGAGGTGTTCCTGGATAAATTCATTCAGACGCGCGGTCTTGAGGCGGACCTTGCGGTAACTGACGCGCGTCCCGCGCCTGAACCAGGCGGTCGCCGCGGCGAGTAGCGGGACGAGAACGAGTGACGCCAACGCCAGCCGCCAGTTGTAATAAAACATCACGCTCAGGGCGCCGACGATCAAAACCAGATCACCCAGCGTCGAGATCAGCCCCGACGTGAACAAGTCGTTAAGTGCATCGACATCGCTCGTCAGCCGCGTCATTAATCGACCCACCGGAGTGCGATCGTAGAAGGCGATGTCGATCGACTGAAGCTTTACGAATATCTGCTTGCGCAAGTCGCGCATCGCGTTCTGGCCGATTGTATTGAGAACGATTTCCTGGAAGTAGCTGAGCGTGAGGTTAAAAACCAGTACGAGAATGTACGCCGTGGCGATCAGCGCGATCCCGGTGCCGGCTGTTTGCTGCGTGATCCTTCCGTCAACCGCGGGCTTTATGTAACCGTCGATGGCCAATTTGGTGAGCATCGGACTGACTTGAACCAACAGACTAATGAAGACCGTCAACAACAGCGCCACGGCGATCTTTCGGCGATGAGGCCGAACGTAACTCAGCAACCGCCTCGCGACCTGCGCATCGTAAAGTTTGCCTAACTCTTCTTCGTCGTAAGCGTTTCGCATGTGAGATCTAGCTCGCCGTCGCCAGTTGTTCTTCGAGCCTCTGACGCTCGCAAAGCTCAACATACTCGCCGCCCGCTCGTATCAATTCGTCGTGTGTTCCTTGCATGACGATGCGTCCCTGATCGAGTACGCAGATCAGATCGGCGTCTTTGATCGTCGAGATGCGATGGGAGACGATGAATACGGTCCGACCGCGCATTACCTGGCGTAGTTGTTTCAGGATGAAGTGTTCGGTGTAAGTATCGACCGCGGAGAGCGCGTCGTCGAGGATTAGAATTTGAGGACGGCGAATGAGCGCCCGCGCGATCGCCGTGCGTTGTTTTTGACCGCCGGATAGTGTGACGCCTCGCTCGCCGACGATCGTTTGGTAGCCCAGCGGAAAGCCATTCACGTCTTCCGTCATGCCTGCGAGTTCACCCGCTGCTTCAATCTCGCCTGGTCCAGCATCGCTGGCGCCGAACGCGATGTTCTCCGCAAGCGTTTCACTGAAGAGCAATGTTTCCTGTGGCACATAACCGATACTCGCGCGCAGTTGTTGCAGGGGAAGCTCTGCGATCGGGTGGCCGTCGATCAGTACCATTCCCCGTTCGGCGTCGAGCAAACGCGGAATGAGATTCATCAGAGTCGACTTACCCGAACCGGTGCGACCAGCGAAAGCAACGACCATCCCTGGTGCGGCAACCAGGTTCATGCCGCTGAGTACCTCAGGACCATTCGGCGGGTAGCGAAAAATCAGATCGCGAAACTCGACCTGCCCCTTGATCTCGACGTCGTCGCGTGTCGTCGTCGTATCCCTGATCGATGGTTCGATGAGCATGAGGGTGCGGATACGCTTCATGCTCACGGCGCCACGTTGCAGCACATTCGTGATGTAACCAATCGCCGTGAGCGGCCAGATCAACAGGCCGAAGTAGAGATTGAATGCGACAAAGTCACCGACAGTCATCCGTCCACGCACCGTTTCGGCGCCACCGACCCAGAAGATCGCGACGAACCCCAACCCGGTAAGCAGTGCGAGCAGCGGCCGGAGCACGCCCGATAGACGCACCAGCCTGAGGTTTCGGACGACGTACTCGTCGTTGAGCTGGCTGAATTCGCCAATTTCGTTCTGTTCCTGCCGGTACGCGCGGACGACCCGCACGCCGGTCAGGTTCTCCTGCGTGCGCGCGCAGATGTCAGCGAAGAAACCCTGGAGGTCTTCGAAGCGCGCGCGAATCCGCCGGCCGAAATACCTCACCGTGAGCGAGACCAACGGCATCGTCGCGATTAACAACAACGTCAGCTTCACGCTGATCGCCAGCATGAACGGGATCACGATGAGTACGCGGAAGATCGAACGCTCGATATAGATGATCGCCTGCCCGACGAGTTGACGAACCATTCCGAGGTCGCTGGTGAAGCGGGCCATCAGGTCGCCGATGCGATGCGATTGATAAAACTCCTGCGGCAGGCGTTGCAGGTGCGCAAAGAAATCCCGTCGCAGATCGTGTTCGATGTGACGCGACGTGACGACCATCGTGCGTTGCTGCAAATAGAAAAACACCCCGCTCACGACCGCAATGCCCATGATCGTTAAAGCAACTTGCCAGAGCGCACTGTAAGTGACGCTGCTGTGTCCCAGATTGTCGATCGCGTTTCCGATCAGCCGAGGGATGTACAGGTTGAGGGCGACGGAGATCAGTTCACAAACCGAACCGAGGACCAACAGACCTCGGTAACGCTTCAGATAGGTGAGTAGCCACGCGTGGCTGCTGTTGAATGAGGATCGATCGCTCACAGCATTTCTAAACATCGTCAGTTGTATTGCGAATTGAAGGCGCCGGAGACTACTTATCAGAACTTGGGTGAATTGTCGCAGGTCAGAGTCAGCCTCGCTAACAAACGGTTATCACGGCCACAAAACAGTAATTGTCGCTAATGACTGCCTCTGCACGAGTGTGAGAAAAGTCTACTCCTCGTAACGCTGTGATGGTTCGTAATCACGTCCTTGTAACCCATATTTAACCGTCCACCCCCATGACGGCTGTTCAGACCTCGTGCTAGGCGAAGTGTCAGATGGGCGCATATCAGCGGGTAAACCTTACGCACACCGCTTCTCCAGTTCGGCATGAGCATGATCCTTCGAGGAAAGGAGGTTAATCCTATGGAACAGATTGTTGCCACTGAAGCGTTGTTTGAGATCGAAACGCTCCAATACGGTGCCCTGGAAACGGATCCGGTCGGCGGTGGAGGTTCAAGCAACTGTAACTGTAACTCCAATTCCAATGGTTCTAGCGAGGAACTCCTTGCCTAGACCCGCGTTGCTTATCTTTTCCTGAGCCCTCTCGTGAAGCGCTGCTCGAGAGGGTTCACCTAAAAATAAACAGCCCGACTATCACCGCGAGAGACTGCGAGAGGCGGAATCGTATGCTCAAAAAACCGAAACTCAAAAAGTTCCTGACCATTTTCCCAATCTCCGAAACCACCTGGGGCCTGCGCGGCGGTTCAGATGAACTCTGGCGCCTGAAGTTACGCGACGAAGAGGCCAAACATGCGCTTGCGCTGTTGGCCTATCTGAACGGCAAGTATGAAGTGGACCAGATCATCAATGAGATGGCCGTCAAGGGCGTTGATGCCGAAGAGGTCAACGTTCTCCTGCAGCGCATGGACGAAGCGTCGCTCATCGAGGAAGCCGACGGCTTTGGTTTGTCAGAGACGGAAGAGCAGGCGTTTCAATCGCAAATAACCTTCTTTTCGCGTTACACGTCCGAAGGTGGCGCAAAGTATCAGTCGCGACTGCGTGCGACGCGCGTCGGCATCATTGGCGATGGCTACCTGGGCCGTAGTTTGCGGCGACAACTCCAGGAAGCGGGATTCGGCGAGATTCTGTTACTGAGTGCAGACCCTGAACCCGTCAGAGCAAGTCTGAACGGTCACGGTTCGGCGAACGGTGACACCCCGCAGACGACGCGTGTGCTACAGCTCGATCGCGACTCGGTTTGGGGCGAGAAAGATGAAGCGTTGCCATCGCTTATTTTCGTAGCGCAGGAGGCGGAGGACCCGCAGTTACTCGAAGCGGTAGATCATTTTTCCAAAGAGAAGAAGGTGCCGTGGATGCTCGTGAGGGCAATGGAATCTCAGGTCGGCTGGGTTGGTCCACTGTTCATTCCCGATGAGACGGCCTGCTATCAGAGCCTGGAAGCGCGCCTGCGTTCGAATCTCGAGTACTTCCCCGAACATCAAGTCTTTACTCATTACCTGAAAGAGCAACGCGGGCCCGCCGCGAGCTGCGGTGGCCTGCACGCGTTCTTCGACCTCTTGAGCGCAATTGCTGTCGTTGAAGCGATCAAGTTTCTCGCGAACGTGACGGTTCCAAGTCTGGCAGGACGGTTCCTGACCATCAACCTAAGCAACTGGGACGTTGAAATCCACGAAGTGTTGAGAGTGCCGCCTCTGGGCCTTCAGGTTACAGAGCCGCGACTCTTTGCATGGAAAGAGATGCCACATTTTGAAGCCAATGAAGAGGGAAGCATCTATTCGCGTCGCTCTTAAGCTCGAGGACGTGCCGCGGTCCGACCCGATGGAGACCATCCGTCGCGGTAGCCGCATGGTTTCGTCGCGAGTCGGAATCGTCCAGCGAGTCAGTCACGGGATCTACCACGCGCAGGATCCCGCAACGTTTGCCATGGGAATCATGGCGAGCGACATCTCGCGCTTTGCCGAAACGGCAAACAGCAGCAAAGGCGGTGGCGGCGGCGACGTACTCGTCAACGCGCTGGCCGCGACTCTCGGTGAAGCCGCCGAGCGTTACTGCATGTTCTTCTACAACAAGAACGACATGGTCTTTGCGCCTTATCGCGACGTTGCCGCGGATGCTGTGTCGCCCGATCAGATTCGACTCTACACGCGCCAACAGATCGAGGGCTTAGGTCCCGGGGCCAGGGTCCGTTATTTCAACGATGACACACCAGTTCGTTGGGTTTGGGGTTACTCGCTCACCGACGAGAAACCGCGACTGGTGCCCGCGTCGTTTGTCTACATGAATTACCAGTATGACGACGACGAACCAGTCATCGGACGCAACGCGTCGAGCGGACTAGCCGCCAACCTGACAATCGAAGAAGCCATCCTGACGGGCATACTCGAGGTCATCGAGCGCGATGCGTTTACGATCTGTTGGTTGAGCAGACGTCCGGGCCGTCGGGTGGAGCTTGATGACGACGAAACAATCGCGTTTCTGCGTGAGAGATTTCACTACGGTCATCCGAAAGTCGAAACTCTGGTTCACGACATCACCCTCGATGTTCCCGTCGCTTCATTCTTTGTCACGATCAAGCGGCCTACGGAACTCGGGCCAGCGGTGTGTGTCGGCAGCACGTCGCGCCTCGATCCAAAACAGGCGATCCGAAAATGTTTCCTCGAGGCGGGGCAGGGGATTCCTTATTTTCGTTTCCTGCTGTCGCAGTTAAAAGACTGGGTGCCGTCTGACGACTTCCTGAATCTGACGAGCTTCGATCATCACTGCGTGTTCTACCTGAAGCGACCGGATCTGGTGCCGGAGGCGTTTGCGTTTCTCGACGATCATGAAGGCACTGTTCCGCTGTCGTCCATTCCGGATCGATCGACGGGCCGTGTGCTGGGCGACATCAACACGTGTGTCGAGTTGCTGAAGCAGGCGGGGTTGGAAGTGATCGTAGTGGAGATCACCACGCCTGACATCCGCGACGTTGGCATGCGCGTCGTCCGCGTCGTAGTGCCCGGCATGGTGCCCTTACACGGCGTCTACAAGTTCCCCTTCCTCGGTTCAAAACGCCTGAGCCAGTTTCCGCTGCGAGCCAGGACGGGCCAGGGCAATGGTCATGAAGGACCGACTTACAACACGCACCCGCATCCGTTTCCATGAGGGGCAAACATGATTGAGATTGAACGGCAAGCACTCAAGAAGTTTTCCGGTAAGGGTTTTCGCGGACCGCTGCAAACGGAAGCGTCGTTGAGCGAGATATTCCACGAGAATACCAAGCTGACCCCGATTAGCTCTCGTGCCTATGGTGCCTGGATTGGTCAGATCGCCAGGTCGAGATTGCTGACGTCGTTGATGGCGCAGGCATTCAAGACCTACACGCTGATGGACCAGGTTGTCCTGCCACCCGCTTCGCCCCAGCGAGAACTTGAAGACCTGATCGCGAACCGGCGCTCCACGCGACACTATGCCGGCACGAGTGCGAGTCAGGAAGAACTCGCACGGCTCCTCTACTTCTCCTACGGCATCACGGACACACGACGAAACTTTCGCGCGGTCGCCTCAGGCGGAGGACTGTATCCGTTGGAGATCTATGCAGTGGCGCTGAAGGTCGAAGACCTCGAGCAGGGAATCTATCACTACAACATCGAGCAAAACTGTCTCGACACCATCAGCCGCGGCGATCGTCTGGCTGAGATCAAGGAGTCGATCTGGTTCGAGGACATAGAGATTGACGACGCCGCATTGCTGTTCATTGTAACGGCGGTCTTCGAGCGCAGCACGCTGAAGTATCAGGATCGCGGCTACCGGATGATCCTGATGGAGGCTGGAGAAGTCGCGCAGAACATGACGCTCGAGGCAAACGCCCTGGGGCTGGGTGTATGCCTTGTCGGTGGTTTTCACGACAACAACCTGAGCAAGATTCTCGAAATCGACGGCAGTTATGAGGCGCCGCTGTTGCCGATCGTCGTCGGCAGAATCGCGTGATTGCAGGTTGGTCTTCTCGGCGAACTCTGCGTACCTCTGCGCCGCTGCGGTAGATGATTTGCACAGTTCGCCGAGACCTTCGCAAAAGCAAGAGAAGGAGCTTACAGACTCTTGTGCAAAGCAGCGTTAATTTACTCCAACACATCGGGAAGACTTACAAATGCCAACCGAAGATATCTCTACTGACAACGAGGTCTTGACGGATCAGCTGCTGGATACATTTCTGCAGACGGACGGACCCGACGATGCACCT
>DATJKO010000090.1:0-2843 GCA_035491355.1 Pyrinomonadaceae bacterium | reverse complement strand
GATCGGCAAGGTCCTTCTCGTCAAGTGGCTTGGCCATGTCGATGTTCTTGGGCCAACCGCCGGAGTCACGTTGATAGAGGAGAAGATTGTCCGCGATACGCATGGCTTCGGCGCTCGCGTACCAATCCGCCGGCTTACTCTGTGCGTCAGCCCAGGCGATAGTTCCGACTGCCTGATTCGCTTTGCCGGTGAGCCCGCGAACAGCGTGGCTGAAAAATCGATCGCGTGAAAACTCCGCTGCCTCGGCGGCTGTCAACTGCCTGGACCACGACACGCGCGCGTTCGCATTTGCCCCTGGTCCTTTCGATTTGTACTCAGCAAACCACGCGGTCTTCTCGCGCGCCGGATCGCGCCAGTTGTCCCAACCTTCCGGTTTGATGTGCGAATCGAGCCAGCACTCGATGAACACGACGCGCGCATATGGTCGCCACGGTCTGCCGAGAAATACTCCCTTACCCGTGTCTTGTCCCGTTAACCGGCAGCGCACGAAAACAAACCCCGTGCTCTCTTCATTGCTGAGGCGATAGTGCGCGGTCACATAACCAGCGCCTTTGCTGTGAATGTGGCAGTTCTCAAACACGGCAGACGCTGTACCGAAAATGAAATCGACGTGTCCTTCGATGTAGCAGTTCTTGAACAAGTGACGACTGCCGTTCACGAACAGCGTGTCCTGCCAGCCAAGGAAACGACAGTTCTCAAATGTCGCGCGTTCGGCGTCGACAAACAACGCCACCGCTTGTGAACCCACGCCGAAAGAGTTTTCGAATGTCACATTCTCCGCGCGAAAGTCACTCGCATTCACATAAGTAGTGAATGCGAGCCGGGTGTTTCCTGCTTGCTGGGCGCTGAGTTTATAGGTAATGACAGTGCTCTTTGCGTCTTCGCCGCGAAACGTGATGAAGCGCTTGCCCGCGCTCACGCGCAGTTGCTCGCTGTACACGCCGGGCTTGATGCGAATCACGACTGGCCGAGTATTCGTGTCAGGTACCTCGTCCACCGCCTGCTGGATCGTTTTGAAGTCGCCCGATCCATCCGCGGCCACGACGATGGTGCGCTTGGAAGACTGGCCCTGCGCCGTGACGAACAGTCCACAGAGCAGAGCCAGCAGTGCGAGCTTTCCAGGCAAGGACACAGGTTTTCTAGAACGTGAACTTCGCTCCAAACTGAATGTCACGCGGGTTGTTCCGTTGCGTAGTCACGATACCAAAAGCAGCGTTGGGCGATCCGGCGGCCCCGGGATTCAGACCAATACCGGCTCCGAAGTACGGATGATTGAACGCATTCAACGCTTCAGCGCGAATCTGCAATCGTCGTCCTTCACCCAACTGGAAATTCTTTGTGAGCGAGAGATTGGCGACTGAGTACGGCTGGTTGCGCAAGTTGTCGAGCGTCGTCGGCACGTTGCGAATACCAAATCCTGACAACGCCACGAGACCCGGCGCGTCGAAGGCCGAGCGATCGATACCAAACTTACCGCCCTGTCCATCGCCGTCACCGAGCCGGCTGGTCATCGTCGTCGGATCGCCGGGGAAGTACAGGTTCGCGGCTGTCAGCAGGAACGGTTCACCGCTCTGCCATTCGTAAGTGCCGTTCACCTGCCACCCGCCGATGAACACATCGAGCACGCGGTTCATGTCGTTACCGAATGCACGTCCACGGCCTACGGGCAATTGATAAACGCCCGCGAAGGTAAAGCGGTGCGGTCGATCAAACTGCGAGATGCGATCTTCGAGAAGAGTATCGGACGGATTCAGGTAACTGACCTTTTCGCGAAGATTGGAATAGGTGTAGGTGGAAGTCAGGGTCATGTCAGTCGCGAAGCGCTTGTTGACCTGCACCTGTAGCGAGTTGTAACGGTTGGTGCCGTTGTACTCCTGGTTCCACAAAGCGGTGAACTGCGGAAACGCCAGCAACGACTGCGCGCGCGTAATCGTCGTCGCGGTATTGAATGCGCTGCCGCCGGGAACGAGATTACGGAACGGATTCGGAATCGTTGCCGAAAGGAAAGTGTTCGACGTCGCATCGGTCACGGGATCCGTGCCGAGAAACTCGCGCCCCACGAAGTTCAGGTTGCGACTGACCGGTAGATCGTAACCATGCGCGTTGATGTAGTTTGCTTCGACGACGATCTGTCCCGGTAACTCGCGTTGAATACCAAGCACGATGCGCGCGAACTTCGAATTCTTGCGCAGTATACCGATGAGCGGTGTCGCCTCACTCGCGACATCAGCACCGATGCCGGTCAGTAGACCAAGACTGGATCCGAACGATGGTTGAACAGCACTCAATCCCGCGGGGAATGGATTCGTTAGCGTCGCGACGAACGTCAAACCATTGTTCGTCGAAGGCACAAACGGCGTCGTTCCGGCGAAACCGATCTGTTGGGGTGGTTCGATCATGAACGGCGCCATGAAGATGCCGAAGCCGGCACGAAGCACGGTCTTGTCGTTCAACTGATACGACGCGCCGATGCGCGGTTGGAAGTTGCCGCGATCCGCCTCCCAGACATTGCGGTTGTCTTCGTTGGCAAACAGGTAACCGCCAAGCACGCGAAACTCGCTCGGCGGCTTAACGAAGTTCGCCGGGTTTTGATTGAAAGCCGTCGTGTATGCCGCGCGGACCTGCGCTTCGATTGGACTCGGCGTGCCGAAATCGAAACTGCGCAAGATGCGGTTGTAACGTTCGGTCAGACCCTGTTCGAGGTCATAACGCACGCCGAGGTTGAGCGTGAGATTCCGCGAAACGCGCCAGTCGTCCTGAATGAAGAATCCGTGATAGAGCGATTGCACCGAATAGTTGATCGAATTGTCGATCTGACTGGCGTTGCCGCCGGAACCGGTTGT
>DATJKO010000089.1:0-10198 GCA_035491355.1 Pyrinomonadaceae bacterium | reverse complement strand
CTCGCCGTCTGTCGAACAACCGTCGCCGACTCCCGAAGACACGTTTGTGCCACCGGCGGATGCGTTCAAGTTTGAGAATTCCAAGTCGAAGCTCGACGGCAAGTTAGCGGAACATTATTTCGACTTCTCGTTCTATTACCCGAAGTCATGGCAGCTCGATCCGAAAGCGGGCGTTGCCGGCGCCACTAACTTCGTCAAGGTTGAACGAAGCCTGCCGCCGAGTTTCACGCAGGAGAACTTCGTGGTGGGCTGGTACACCAGCACTGGAACCTTCGTAGGTGATATGCAAAACTTCCCGGCGCGGGTAAAGGAATACAGCGCTGCGCTGGCGAAAGCGTTTCCCGAATATCGGCAAATTTCAGACGGACCAACGAAGGTCAACTCGCTCGATGCCTATGAGTTTCGCTGGGAAGGCCTTTCGAAAGACACCGAGAAGGGCGACATTCAGCTCTGGGGACGCGTAGTGTTTCTGCCGACGGGAACCGAGGGCGATACGACCGGCGCAACGCTATCGATGTTCTCAACTTCTCTCGCCCCGGAACTGTCGTCGGTGGACGACATCGGAAAGAAAGGCGAAGCGACCGTAATCCTCGATTCGTTCAGGTTTGGTAAGAAGCAGTAATGGCAGTAAAGAAAAAACCAGCGCCTCAGATAAAGTTCTGGACACCACTTCGCATCGTCTCGCTGCTGATCGTCCTGGTCTTGTTGGGCGCGTTTGGCGTTTCGCGTTGTACTTCGGAGGTGCCGAATCGTACTGCCTTTCTAGCAGCTGTGCCTGCAGTGGTCTTTGACACAGAAATGAAGGCGGCGAACGGCAATTCGATCAAGCTGTCGAATTACTCCGGTAAGGTGTTGTTTGTGAATCTGTGGGCGACGTGGTGTGGACCATGTCGCATGGAGACGCCGGAGTTAGTGAAATTGCATAAACAATATCAGTCGCGCGGCGTCGAGTTTATCGGACTGTCGACGGAAGACCCGAACACGTCAGCACAGAAAGTGCGCGACTTTGTGACGCAGTACGCCGTTGATTATCAGATCGGGTGGGCCACGCGTGAAGTGGCGCTCTCGCTGATGCAGGGCAAGACGACGATCCCGCAGAGTTTCATCATCACGCGTAACGGGAAGCTCTGGAAACGAATTGATGGTTTCCACCCGGTGCGGACGCCTCCCGAGTTAAAAAAAGCGCTTGAAGAAGCGCTTGCGGAAGGCTGATTTGGTCCACTCAGACTTTTAGTTATCGTCTTCGTCTGATTTAACTTGTTGTTCCTGCAATCCCTCGCGAACGTCTTTTTTAGCCTTCTTTTCCAGTTCCTTCATCTCCGCGTTCACGCGCTTCTCCACCTGATCAATGGGCGCCGGTTCGTTCAGTTCATCCTGGGTTTTGATCTTGTTCTTGTCGATACTCATCTTGATGTTTTCTCCTGATATTTAGGCTAACAATTCAACGGTTACAGAATTGGTGGGTTTTAATGACGATTCAGTAGTGATCTGATCTGTTCAGGATCCGTGTACCTCCGTGTTACACTGCGGCTGCCAATGAGTTATTTGGTCTCCCTCAAAGTGGTTCGATTGCTTCTGGCTGTTTCGGTTTCAGTGTGGCTGGCCGGCGGATGTGTGCTGGGTTGCGGCAACGCGATGGCTTCACAGACCAGCGGCGATACATCAGAGCAAGCGGCCGTCGAAGGTGAGAGTTGTCACCGCGCTCAGGCACATCACTGCTGTTCCTCCAAAGCAAAACCCGCAAAGCAAAGCAAGCCCGCGAAGCAAAATAGGATCGATCCGAAACTAACGGAATCGTTACTGGCGCTCACTACAGTACCACGCGGGATGATGAGCGATTGTCCGCTCGCGGTTAACGCGACGGCAGTCACTTCCAAAAAGAACAGCAACGCGCCGGAATCAGCGCCGGTCACGAATGCCGAGCTGCCAATTGCGGCAGCCGTCAGCCAGTTGCCTCAGAAGCACGTCGTTGCTTCACTGTTATCGAACCGTGGTCCGACTTACCTACGCTGCTGCGTTTTCCTGATTTAGACATCTCCGCCGACATCCGAAACTAACTCACCAGAGTCTCACAACGGAACTACCGGTGTGTGCACTGGTGTCCGAACGTAATCATTCGAAATAGGAGAACCACATGAAACCCCGAAAGAGCACTGTACTCGTTGTGCTGCTCACCTTTGTGTTGGCTGCTTTCGCACTCGCCTTGGCGCAAGGTACAACGCAGACGGATCAGAAGAAGAAGGCCGATTCATGCTGCGCCGAAGGCTCGAACTGTTGCGCGGAAGGCTCGTGCAAGGAAGAAGCCAAAGACTGCTGCAAGGAAGGCGCTGAGTGCTGTAAAGAAGGCGCCGAGTGTTGCAAGAAGACGGACAAAGATCACGCGAGCTGCTGCGGTGACTCGTGCGAGCTCGGCAAGCACGACGCCAAAGCCAAGCACGATCCGAAGAAGCATGGTGAGTGCTGCAAGGTGAAGAGCAAGGACAAGACTAAGACTTAACTCTCGGCGTTCTTAAATCCGTGTTATTCGCGTTTCCAGGGGGTGGAATGGTTCTTTCTAAACGCGCATTGTGGTGCGTCGCAGTATTGTTGTTCCTGGCCCATCACGCATTTGCGCAGCACGAAGGTCATCAACCGCCCCCTGCTAAATCAGCGCCCGCTAAACCGGCGTCCTCGCCGGAAACTTCTCCCAAGCCAGCACCGAGTCCGGCCGAGGAATCGATGCACGCCGGCATGGAACACGGTCTCGTCGTCGTCGAAGACGATGAGATGTTCGTTCGCGTCGGCGACAGTCATGCCAACCTGATGCCGATGGGCCGCATGGGTTCCGGCACTTCATGGCAACCCGCATCGAGCGCGATGCCGATGCTGCACAAAATGGCTGACGACTGGCTGTTGATGTTTCACTACAACTTCGTCGCCGGCGTAAACGCACAGGGTGGACCACGAGGCGTCACGAAGTTCGAATCGGCAAACTGGTTTATGCCGTCAGCTATGCGCCGCGTCGGGAAGGGAACTCTCGAGCTGCGCGGCATGTTCAGTATGGAACCGTTTACTTTTCCGCCGGGCGGCTCCCCGTTGCTATTTCAAACCGGCGAAACCTACAAAGGCGAGTTGCTCATCGACCGCCAGCATCCGCACGACATGTTCATGGAACTGAGCGCCACGTACACCTTGCCGGTCGGCGAGCGTGGCACCTGGTTCGTGTATGGCGGCTATCCCGGCGAACCCGCACTCGGTCCTGTCGCCTTCATGCATCGTACGTCGGCGTCGGAAAACACGTCGGCGCCGCTTTCGCATCACTTACAGGATTCGACGCACATCAGTTTCGGCGTGGTGACGAGCGGTTTCACGTATCGCTGGTTCAAACTGGAAGGGTCGGTTTTCAACGGTCGCGAACCTGACGAGAATCGTTACAACTTCGAAGCCCACCCGTGGACGTCGCGTTCAGCGCGGCTCTGGTTTGCGCCGAACGACAACTGGTCCATGCAAGTGAGTCACGGGTTCTTGCGGAATCCCGAAACGTTGGAACCGGGTGATGTTCGACGTACGACGGCGTCGATCAGTTACAACCGGAAGTTCGAGCGCGGGAACTGGGCGTCGAGTTTGATCTGGGGACGAAACCACGAGAGTCATGGCGGCGAGATCTTCAACCTGAACGGCTACGTTGCCGAATCGACTGTCAACTTCCTGGATCGCAATTATCTTTACACGCGGCTCGAACTCGCCGACAAGAACCAACTCCTGCGCGCTGCCGATCGCGCGCTGCTCGGCATCACTGAACATCATCCATCGTTTCGCATCGGCGCTTACACGTTCGGTGGCTCTCGCGAGATCTGGAACACCGAAAAGCATTCGCTGGCGCTTGGCAGCGACGTCACGTTCTATTCCAAGCCGTCGATTCTCGATTCCATTTATGGTAAAAATCCGGTGTCCTGGAAATTCTTTATCAGATTGCGTCCGCAAAAGATGACGCACGGAACACACTGATCTTAGGAGATTTGCAATGAAGAAACCCCTGTTCCTGATTGGCGGCATTATCGTTCTGCTTATTGCGGCTATCCTCGTCGTCAACTCTAATAAGACAGATGAACCGGCAGCTCACGGCCACACAGCTTCGCACACTCCGGCTGCTGAACCTGCAACGCCGGCGACGTCCGCCGCGCAAATAGTGCCCGCGTATTTGAAGACAGCACCGAGCCGCTCGAGTCTTGGTCCCACACTCGCGCCCGAAAAGTTTGAAGGCTTGACTCGCGATGCCTATCGCGCCGCGCGCGAGATCCCGGTGACGCTCGCGCAGTTGCCCTGCTATTGCCACTGCGATCGCGGCATGGGCCACAAGAGTCTGCACAGTTGTTTCGAGGACGATCACGCGGCGCATTGCGCTGTTTGCGTTAACGAAGCATTGCTGGCGGCAAAGCTCGACAAGGAAGGCTTGAATGCGACTCAAATACGCGATCGCATCAACCAGACGTTTGGAGGTTCCGATTAATAGAGTTATATTCTCAGCTTCCCCCAGACGACACGAATTCACAGAAAACTGCTTTTGCGGAGGAAAGAGAAATGGGTAAGTACGCGCTTCTTCTCGTGTTTGCGATGGCGGCAATTCTCGCTTGCAGCCCGGTCAATGCGCTCAGTGAAATGCCGGCGGTAGGTTCTGCCGCCCCGGCGTTCACGTTAACCAACAATGAAGGTAAGCAGATTAGCCTCAGCGATTTCAAAGGAAAGTGGGTCGTCCTTTATTTCTACCCGAAAGACTTCACGCAGGGATGCACGATCGAAGCTCGCAATTTTCAGCGCGACATCGCGAAGTATGAATCGGTCAATGCCGTGATTCTCGGTGTGAGTGTTGATACGGCCGATTCGCACAAAGAGTTTTGCGCGAAGGAAGGACTGAATTTCAAACTTCTTGCCGACACCGAGGCAAAGACTTCAGCACAGTACGGTTCAGTGATGGAATACCAGGGTAACAAGCTCTCGGCGCGTAACACTTTCATCATCGATCCGACTGGCAAGGTCGCGAAGGTGTTCGAAAAGGTGAAGGTGCAGGCGCATAGCGAGGAAGTGCTCGCAGCGTTGGCTGAATTGCAGAAGGGCTAGAACCGCACAGCCACAAGAAGGCACAAGGGCTCTATGTGTTTCCTGTGCCTTTTTGTGGCTCACTTCTTCTTAATCGCGATAACTCTCATCACGCCGGTACGATCCTCGATAGTGAAATCGATCTGATCGTTCACTTGCAGCCCGTTCAGCAACGTGGCGTCAGAAACCTGAAACTCCATTTGCATCGCGGGCATCAGTCCTTCGATGTCGCCATGATCGATCTCGATTGACGGCCCTTTCGGGTTTAGCGCCTTCACGGTGCCGACGCCGTTGTAACCGCGTGTCGCGACCGCAGCTGCCGGTCCGGTAACCGAAGGCGACGGCGACGGAGTTGGATGTGATTGATTGGACCGATCATTAGCATCGCCGCATCCCACCAGAGCGAGACAGATCAGAGTTAGAAAAAGGATCTTCATCATTTGTGGTCAGCTTTGACGAGCCACACGCTTCGTTTCTCTTTCTCCTTCGAAACGTACGCGACAAACAAGCCGTCGTTACTGTTCACTGCCGCTGGGAGTTCGAAGTTTGATCCGACGCTGATCGACGTCCCATCACGGCCAACTGTTCGCAACTTCGTTTCGGAGCCGTTGTCGCTCGTCATTTCCCAAACAGCAACGTCTGCATTATTAGTCGCCGTCAACACCGGCGTGCCGCGAACACCTTCCTGCGCGACGAGTTGCCGCGGTGAAAAGCTCTCGCCTTTGTTTTTCGACTCCGCGAGATAAAGCCCCGGCGCATTGGCTTCGCCGGCCGCATACCATAACACTTTCAACGTTCCGTTATTAGCGACTGACAGCGATGGACCAGAAACCGGACAGCCCTGAATAACCCACTTGTCGTCGCTAACGATCACGGGCTTTGCGAACGTTACACCTGCGTCCAAAGATTTCGAAACGGCGATGTGTCGAAAGTTGCCGGGCAGAACATGTCGCCAGCCAACATATACCGTGCCGTCGGCTGCGACCGCGAGCGCAGTCTTGCAACAGGGACACGCTTCGTCTGCAACCTTCCGGTTTCGGGAAAACGCGCGACCACCGTCAGTCGAGTCAGCAATGAAAAGCTCGCGATTGCTTTCCATGTGATGTCCCTCGGCTTTAGTCGACGGCTTCGGGACGTGAACGTTTCGCTCGTCCAGCCAACTCACGTAGATCCGTCCGTCAGCGGCAACACCCATCGAATGCATGCCATGGGCGGCGGGAACTTTGTCGTCGTTGATCTTCACCGGCGTCGCAAAGCTTTGGCCCATGTCCGACGACACTGAGAGGTAGAGATCGGTGCCCTTCTTGCCATCAGCTTCGACGCGCGCGGTCCAGACAACGTAAACGGAGCCATTCTTCGCGATAGCGACGCTTGGCTGATCGCCGCGCCAGGCGGTTGCCGTTCCGGCTTCTGGATTAACTCGCACGGGCGCCGCCGGCGTCTTTCCGGGTTCGTGACGCCCGATCATCACGTCCGCACGATTGTTGGCTTCGTGATTGACCCAGGCGACGTAAAAACTTCCGTCAGGTGCGGAAGCGGCGGTTGGTTCCGCCGCGTCCACGCCCTCCGCCGAGACGCGCACAAGTGGTGAGGTAAGTCTCGCGGTAGTAGCTACGCCCGCCGTCGAGCGATTGCAGGCTGAAAGGAAGGTAACTAAGAGCAGGCACAGAAACCCGATGGTTAGTTTGCTGATACGTAACATCTGTTAGAAGTTCACCCTCATGCCAAACTGAAACTGACGCGGATCGAACGACGCTGTTGGTTGACCAAATGTCGGCAACGGAGTCGCGCCGGAGCCGATCGTATTGTTCGGAACGCCGAAATTCGAGCGATTCAGCACGTTGAAACCTTCTGCCAGGAATTGAAGATCGACGCGTTCAGTAAGCCTGAACTTCCGGCTCAAACGCAAATCGAGCGAAGCGAAGTCGAAACCCTGACCGGTGTTTCGACCGATACCACGCGGACGATCGTTGTTGTTGGTGTCGAGATTGCGATCGCTGCCGAGTAGCACATTGAACGGCAAACGCGACGCGTAGGTAAAGATGTAGCCCATCTGAAATCCGCAGAAGATTTTCTGGAGTGAACTCGGCTTCTTGTGATCCGGCACCTCGAGCGAGCCACTGATGACCAGACGATGACGTTGATCGTTGTCGGAAAGTCCACGTTCGTCCCGAACGTTGAAGTTGTCCTGCGGCGAGGAGAAAAAGAAGTTGCCGGCATCGTCGATCGTTTTCGAAAGCGTGTATGAGACGCGCAGGCTGGCCCAACTGGCAGCACGCTGGTTGAGTGAAACAACCATGCCGTCGTAAGACGAATTACCCGAGCTCTCAAACCGCGAGATGTTTCCCCAATTCGGATCGGGCCGGCCGAGATTCGGAATACCGGCTGACGCGGGCACTGTCGGGACGTTTACGTTGCGCGAAAGGATCAAGTGATGTGCACGCAGATGCAGGTACCCAACGGAAACTATCGTGTTACCTGGCAGCTCCCGTTCGACTTGAAGATTTCCCTGCTCGCTGTAACTCGCTTCGATGTTCGGATCGATACGTGTGATGTTGGGCTTCGTCGACAGTGTCGCCGGCTGGACCGCGAGCACGTTGGGAAACACTGGCGCACCGGGTTGTGACGGCGAAAGTTGCGCGACGATGAACTTCGACCCGTCACGTTGCAACGCGTTGGAAGTGGCCCGCAGCGGAATGCGATCGTAATAGAGACCATAGCTCGCGCGAATCGCGGTCTTGCGATCTCGCGGTGCATAGACGATGCCGAGTCGCGGCGAGAAGTTGTTGCCGTCAGTCTCAATCGGATCGGGCAGAAACTGCGCGTCGTATCGCAAGCCGGCGTTGATTGTGAAATCCGGTCGGACCCGCCACTCGTCCTGCACGAACAAACCAAAGTTCGGATTCGACTGCAATTGCTCCGCAACACCAAACGCCTGTTGATACGAAATGTAATTTCCGGCGAGAAGGTTAGCGATCGAGCTGAAGTTGTAAACGCCCTGGACCGCGCCCGGAAACACGATGGTGACACGGTTGTAGAGAAAACTGCCGCCGCCTTTCAGCGAGTGATTGCCGCGCTGAGTTGAGACGTTATCGACCGCTTCGAACAGATTGATATCGCGTCCGAGCGGCGAGAACGTTGCCGTTCCGAAGTTTGCGACACCAGAGATGCCGACGGCAGGACCGATCGTGTCGTTTGCCGGCGCATCGAGCCGGCTGTTCGTGTACTGGAAACGCGCTTCGTTCAACGTGCGGCTGTTGAAGGTCGTCACATTGCTGACTTGCACAGTTTGATCTGTATCGTTCAAACCGGAACCGCGGCTGACAGCATTCAAGCCGCCGACCGTTCGCGAGTTGACGGCGTTAATGTGATACAGACTGTAACGACCGCTGAGATCGTTACGCGCGTTGATCTTGTGGTCGAGGCGGCCAAAGAAGTTCGTCGTATCGAAGCTCGCGGGCACCACGCCGGTGCTGATTAACTGACCGGGATAATTCACGGAGCGCAGACGGTTGTTGATTGTCGTGACGGCAGCCGGGGCGATTGTCAGGACGGCGGAGTAATTGCGGCGCGTCTGTTCGAAGTTTGTGAAGAAGAACGTACGATCTGGCCGCAGTGGACCACCAATCGTCGCCCCGTACTGCGCCTGCGTTAGTACGTCCTTAGTCGGCGCGAGCGGGTTGCGCGAGTCGAAGCGCTGGTTACGCATGAACCCATAAACACTGCCACGCCAATCGTTGGTGCCGGAGCGCGTCAGAATATTGACTACGCCACCCGACGCCCTGCCAAACTCCGCGATGCCGCCTGAGGTCACGACCTGAAACTGATCGATAACCTCTTCACTGTAGTAGCTGCCGGTTAGGTCAGCCGCGTCGTCGTTCGCGGACACGCCGTCGAGAATGAAACTGTTGTACAGGTTACGTTGGCCCGCGATCGAGATGCCTTGTCCGGCGACGGCGGAAGTTTCCGCAAACCGCTGATTGCTGCCGGTGTTTGTCGGCGAGACACCGGGAACCAACAGCGCGAGATCGAGATAGTTGCGACCGTTCAGTGGCAATTCGTTGATGTCGCGCGGACGGATCGTTTCGCTGAGCTGCGTACGGACAGTTTCGATCATCAAGTCGCCGCCGCCAACGCTAACGTATTCGGCGAGGCCTGCGACTTCGAGTCGGATGGGTACATCCAAAGCCTGGCCGACAAGCAGCGTCAACTGCCTGGTGAACGGTGCAAAGCCCGTTGCGTCGACCGTCAGGTCGTAAACGGCGGGGCGCAGGTAAGGGAATCGATAACGGCCGTCGTGGTCGGTGGTCGTGGTTGTTGCTTGATTAGTTTCGATATTTCTGGCGGTGACATTGGCGCCACTCACGACTGCCGTACTTGCATCCTGAACGATGCCCGTCACGGTGGCGGAAGTCACGTTCTGCTGGGCCAAGGTGAGCCCTGCACACAGAAAGATCAATGCAGAACAGAAGTAAACACGTGTTTTCATCGAACTTCTTCCTTGTCGATAGTTGTCGATCAGAATTGAATTGGACTACGAGTGATTTAAGCGATGGCGGGAGGGCCGCGAGGATTGATCTGCGTCCAATTCTCGTTCGATGAACAGACGGAAACAACGTGGTTGAAGGTGGTGGTGATCGTCGCCGGCGCTTCCTGCGTTACCCGCGCCTGGACCAGGCTCTTTTGGCGTTTGTGTCGCGGAGTGACGGTGGCGCAAGCGCCACAGTCCATCTGACATTCTTTTTCAACCGCAGCCGCGTCAACGGCAACCGGGTCATTAGTAGCGAAAGTGATCTTGTTAACTGGTGCGCTAACCGGCGGCGACCATTTCAGACCGCACATCGGCTCGGTAATTACCGGCCGCGGCTTTGGCTTCGTGAGCCCGGAATCGCAATGACCTTCAGTCTTGCCGACGCAGCAGGGCATCGACGACTCTTCGGCCAAAGTGCTGACGATTGAGATTTGTGAAACGATGAAGGAAGTGAGAATTACGAGCGCAAGCAACCGGCTCACGAACGGAATCGTGAGTGACTTGAAACGGTTTACCTGCAACGTTAGCTTCATTGCTGCGGAGATCTGGTTTCCTTGATCCTTTTCTTCTCCAGCTTCATCTTGCACTTGT
>DATJKO010000088.1:0-6194 GCA_035491355.1 Pyrinomonadaceae bacterium | reverse complement strand
GGGCCGTTCTCCCGCCGGCACCTGACGCCCTTCGATCGCGAGAAATGTCGTGATGTTATTCAACGCGCTCATCAGCGGCAGACGCGTGACGTAACCGACTGAAGTCACTTCCGGCGTGCCTCGCAAACTCGCTTCAAGCTGCTGCATGAACACGGCGCGCTTCTGCGGTTGTTGATACGACGCATTCGGCAATCCGATCTGCATCGTCAACAGGTTCTCGGTCGTGAAACCCGGCTGCACATCGAGTAACCGTTCAAAACTACGCATCAACAGTCCCGCGCCGATCAGGAGGACCATCGCCATGGCCATCTCCGCAATCACCAGCAAGCTGCTCAAACGCCGTTGCCCAGCTTCGGCGACAGCGCCGCGTCCGCCTTCCTTCAACGCGGAATTCAGATCGACACGCAGCGTCTGCCACGCCGGCGCGAGTCCAAAGACGATGCCCGTAACAACCGAAATGACAAGCGTAAACACAAGCACTGTCACGTCCATGCCGATCTTGTTGTAACTCGGAATCGCGATCGGGTTCAGAGCCAGCAGCGCGTTGACGCCCCACGAGCCGAGTAGAATTCCCGCCGCCCCACCCAACACTGACAGCGTAATACTCTCCGTCAGCAGTTGTCGCAGCAGACGCAGACGTCCAGCGCCCAACGCAGCGCGCACTGCGATCTCGCGCTGACGCGCGGCACTCCGCACTAACATCAAATTGATGATGTTGGCGCATGCAATCAAGAGCACCAGACCCACAGCGCCGAACAAGAGCAACAACGCCGGACGGAACTTGCCCGTCACCTGAGTGTGCAGCGGCACGAGACGCAGCTTCACTCCGCTGTTTGCATCGGGATACTCGCTTTCGAGCCGTCGCGCGATACCCGTTAACTCCGCACTTGCCTCGCCCGTCTGAACACCGTCATTTAATCTGCCAACGACTGAAAGCAGTCGCACCTGGCGCGCACTCGACGCAAACTGGTTCTGCATCAGAGGCACCCACAGCTCAGCCGCCGGATCGAGAAACTGAAACTGTGCAGGCATGATGCCGATGATCGTTGCGCTCGTGCCGCTGATCGACATCTGTTTTCCGAGTGCATTCGGATCAGCGCCGAAGCGACGTTCCCACAACGCACGACTGACAATCACGACCGGTGGGCCACCCGCGCGGTCTTCGTCAACAAGGAACCCGCGGCCTCGTTCGGGCGCGACTCTCAGCAGTTCAAACAAGTTCGCCGAAACATACATTCCCTGGATCGGTTCCGGTTCACCGTCGCCCGTCAACGTAAAGTTCCACAACGGCGACGCCGCACCCAGTGCGCTGAACGACTTCGCCTGCGACTTCACGTCGTTGTAGTCGGCGAACGAGAACGACTGCTCCTGGTTCGTGTCTTTCGTGGTCCAAAGCATCGCCAGCCGTTCTGAATCCTGATACGGCAGGGCGCGCAGGACCACGGCGTTCACCACCGTAAAGATGGCGGTGTTCGCCCCGATGCCGAGCGCCAGCGTGACGATCGCGATTGCGGTAAACGTCTTGTGCTGCAACAGACTGCGCAGTCCGTAACTGATGTCTTTCAACATGGATTCCATGATTCTTACTCGTAACGTAGCGATACTGTGGGTTCCACTTTTGTGGCGCGCCGGCCTGGTAAGTAACAAGCCAGCAATGTCACTCCGATCAGCAATGCGGCAATCGCGGCAAACGTCGTAGCGTCGGTTGGTTCGACGCCGAACAGCATTGACGTCATGAGTCGCGTCAGCGCAAACGCCCCCGCGAGGCCAATGGCGACGCCGATCAGCGCGAGTTTCATCCCGTGGCCGAGAATCATGGTGAACACGTCGCGCGGACGAGCGCCGACCGCCATACGAATCCCGATCTCGTGCGTCCGTTGCGTCACCGCGTACGACATCACACCGTAAATACCGACGATGGCCAGTACCAGAGCAATACCCGCAAACAGACTCAGCAACGTCAGGTTCAAACGTTCGTTCTGCACTGACTCGGCGCGGATTTCACCCATCGTGCGGATGCCGAAGATCGGCTGATCGGGATCTATCTCTTTTATCGCCGCACGGACTGAACCGATTAACTGATTGGGATCCGACGCGCCTTTGATGATCACCGTCATGTCGTTGGCCGGCAACTGCTCGAACGCATAGTACCCTTGTACGTAATCATTATTCTTATTGAGACTCTCCATCTTCACTCTGCCGACTACGCCGATAACCTCCAGCTTTCGCGGTTGCTCACGATTACCGAAAATCAGGCGTTTGCCGATGGGGTCTTCGTTGGGCCAATACCGCTTCGCGAACTCCTCATCGATGACAACCTTAGTTGCCCCCTTTATGAACATCTCGTCTTCGTTGAGCTTGCTTAGATCCTGTCCCGCCAGGTGTGACCGGTTGTCACTCTCGGTAAACACGCGGCCTCGCAACACCGGAATGTTCATCGCTTTGAAATAATCGGGCGTTACCAGGCATGCCTCCATCAGCGGAGTTTCCTCGGGTTTTGGCTCGGGCCGGCCGTCAATCCTGAAACCTGTTTGCCAACCGTTGTTACCCAGCGGCAGTCCCGAAGCAGCCGCCACTGACTCCACCCCCGGAAGCGAACGAATATTCTCGAGCAGTCGATCGTAGAACCCGGTGTTAGCTTCCGTGGTCTTGTATTTCTTTTCCGGCAAGGAGATGCTGAAGGTCGTGAGCTGTTCGTCCGAGAAGCCCGGATTGACCTTCTGCAGCAGGTAAAAACTACGAATCAACAAACCGGCAGCAATCAACAGGACCAGCGTCGCCGCCACTTCACCGACAACCAGCGAACTGCGCAACCAGTGACGGCCACTCGTTCCACGCCCGCTTTCTTTCAACGTCTCGTGAACGTCCACGTCGGCTGCCTGGACCGCCGGTAAGAGACCAAAGATCAGACCCGTCAACACAGATATGCCGGCGGTAAACGCGAGCACGGTCCAATCGAGTCCGATCTCACGCGATCGAGGAATCGCGTCCGGACTCATGTAAAGAATCAGATCCACACCCCAACGCGCGAGTGCCAGTCCAATCCCACCGCCAATCAGCGAAAGCAAAACGCTTTCCGTCAGCAACTGCCGAGCAAGTCGCCAACGACTGGCGCCGACAGCAGTGCGAATCGCCATCTCTTTCCTGCGCGCAGTTGCTCGTGCCAAAAGCAGGTTCGCAATGTTCGCGCAGGCAATCAGCAGCACAACCGCGACCGCGCCAAAGATTACCCACAATCCGCGGCGTACGTCGCCGACAAACACTTCCAGCATCGGGCGCAATCTCGGGGCGGTACCGCTGTTAGAATCGGGATACTGCTTCTCCAGATTCACAGCGATTGTGTTCATGTCCGCCTGCGCCTGTTCGAACGTCACGCCCGGCTTGAGACGTCCGATGCCGTAAAGGCCAGGATGATTGCCCCGCTCCTTATAACTGGACTGGTCCGTCAGTTGGCCCAACGACACCCACATTTCGGCCCGAGATGGATACGTGTACGATGCAGGCATGATGCCGATCACCACATAGCTCTTGCCGTTGAGCGTGATCGACTGGTTCAGAATGCTTGTCTGCCCACCGAAACGTCGTTGCCAAACGGGATAACTCAGAACGACGACGGACGTGCTGCCCGGTTTATCTTCGTCGTTTGTGTACACGCGGCCGTGAAGCGCATTGACTCGGAGCGCGGCAAACAGATCGGCCGAGCACTGGGCCGTAACGATTCGTTCTGCTTCGCCTACACCAGTCAGGTTGTAGCTCCCGCGGTTGCAGATCCCGATCTTTTCGAACGTCTGCGTCATGGAACGCCAGTCGAGGTAATTCGGATACGAGATCGACATCTCGTCCATTACCTGACTCTTCTCGTTCAAGAATACGAGACGCTCCGACTCTTCGTACGGCAGGGGCCGCAACAACACGGCGTTCACGACACTGAAGATGGCGCTGTTCGCGCCGATGCCGAGTGCCAGCGCTATCACGACGATGATCGAGATGCCCGGATTCTTTAGCAGCATTCTCGCAGCGTAGCGGATGTCTTGCCATAGACTTGTCATTTCAGTGCTCCTTCAACTGTTCCTCAGTGCGACCACCGGATCGACTTTCGTCGCGCGCCACGCCGGGAAGTAACATGCAGCCAGTGCGACCAGGGCGAGTAACGCGGTTACTCCGATGAACGTCAGCGAGTCGGTCGCGCTCACGCCAAACAGCAATTCCGTTTCGAAGAAGATCGAGCTCGTCAAAACGCGAGTCAGCGCGAATCCCAGCAGCAGGCCCAGGCCCAGTCCATAGCAAACGAGAGTCATGCCCTGGCCCACTACCAATCTGAGAATGTCGCCGCGCACTGCGCCCAGCGCCATGCGAATTCCAAGTTCGCGCGTACGTTGCGCGACGGAGTAAGACACACCGCCGTAGATTCCGATGGTCGCCAACAGCAGCGCCATCAAACCGCACGCGGCCATCACCGCGGCGAGTAGTCGAAACGGATAGAGTATCGCGCTGAAGTTCTCACTGATCGTTTGAACATCACTAACCGGGATCTTTGGATCGAGATCCAGAATCGTCCGCCGCACGCCGGAAACCAGACTTTCCGGATCGCTCGACGTGTTCGCCATCAAGTACATGCGCCGGAAATTCGATTGCATCACGGCGAGAGCGAAAAACGGCGGTGGATTCTTCTCCAAAGCGTGCCAGTTGTTGTCGCGAATCACACCGACGACCTCGCAGCTCAGCTTCTCGCCTTTGACCTCGGTCTCGCGGTAGAGATGCTTACCAAGCGATTGTCCCGGACCGCCGAAGTAGCGTTGCCCAAACACCTCGTTGACGATGGCGACGCATGACGAGCCATCCTGATCTCGCTCGTCGAAATCACGCCCCTGCACAAACGGAACTCCCATGTTGGTGAAGTAACGCGGCCCGGAATAGAGCGCATCAAGATGCAGACTCTCGCCCGCGTTGGGTTTGTAGCCCTCAATCTCAACACTGCGACGCGACCCGCCCATGAAACCACCGGGCACGCCCTCGATGAGACTAACGTTCTGCACTCCCGGTAGGGCGCTGACACGCTCGCTGACACTGCGATAAAACTCGTGAGTCTTGCGCCGGTCGTAATCTTTTTCTTCCAACGTCAGCGGCGCTAGCACGACGTTGTCAGAACTGAACCCGAGCCTCGTCGGTCTGATTTTCTCCAGACTTCGCAACACCAAACCCGCGCCAATCAACAAGAGCAGCGAGAACGCGACCTGGGCCACCACCAGCGAAGTGCGCAAACGCGACTTGCGATATCGCGACGTCGACATCGCCGAATCGTCTTTCAAGATCGTCGACACATCGGCTTTCGAACTTTGCAGTGCGGGCGCAAGTCCAAACAGCAGTCCGGTTACGGTTGAGACTGCGATCGTGTAGACCACCACGCGCCAGTCAAGGTGCAGATCGAGTGCGAGGCGAAATCCTTCCGGCAGCGCCGGCATGAAGGCCAGCAGCAGATTGATCAACCACACAGCGAGCAGTATTCCCGCCACGCCGGCGATCGACGACAACAGAACGCTTTCGGTAAGCAGTTGGCGGATGATGCGCGTTCTGGCGGCGCCCAAAGCGAGCCGCACTGCGATCTCGTTACGGCGTGCGACCGCGCGCGCCAGCAACATGCTCGCCAGGTTCATACACGCGATGAGCATCACCAGGTTCACAATCACAAACAGCAATGCCGCCACCGCATACGCGGCCTCGCGCATTTGCGGATGAACACGCGTCTCGCTTTCAGCAAGCACTGACACATACTGCTCCCGCACTGAGTTGCCTCTTTGTCGAATCCACTCCTGCGGGTGCGCCGCCTGCATGTCCTTCGAGAGTAGATCGAACCGCGCGCGCGCCTGTTCAATCGTCGCGCCGGGCTTCAGCCGGCCGACCATGACCAGCCACTTGTTACCGCGACTCATGACCAGACCATCACCTCGCGATGGTTCGAGCGTCGGCGTGATCATTGCCGGCACCCACACCTGACATGACAACCCGCGCATCATTCCCGTGTACTGCGGCGGTGCGATACCGATCACGGTCAACTGTTGGTTGTTGAGTATGATCGTCTGGCCCACGAGCGACGGATCGGAGTGGAATCGTCGCTGCCACAAGTCATGACTGACCACGACGACGGGGTTTCGGTTCGGCACTTGATCTTCTTCAGCAAGGAAGGTGCGACCGTA
>DATJKO010000087.1:0-4934 GCA_035491355.1 Pyrinomonadaceae bacterium | reverse complement strand
CAGCGCAGCAGATGTTTGAGCAGGGTCGCAGAACGTCGGTGTTTGGTGTGGCGACGGCAGGGCCGGCTGCTTTCATTCGCAGCTGGTTTTTGAAAGGCGGGTTTCGCGATGGCTTCGCGGGATTTACGATCGCCAGCTTTGCGGGGCACCATGCATTCTTGAAACACCTGATGCTTTGGGAGTTACAACAGAACAACAAATCACACGAATAAAATGCCTGACTTGAATTTAGTCCCCCCAGCAGTCGGTTATATCCTGGCCGGAATCTTCGGAGCTATCATCGGCAGCTTTCTCAACGTCGTCATCCATCGCGTTCCGAATGAGGAATCGATCGTCTTTCCCAACTCCCGCTGTCCTTCCTGCGGTGCGGTGATCGCGTTCTACGACAACATTCCGGTCCTTAGTTATCTCTTGCTCGGGGCGAAGTGCCGTCGCTGCAAGGAACACATTTCGTTTCGCTACCCGGCGGTTGAACTGCTCACCGCCGCGATGTTTGTCGCGTTTGCCTGGCACGACGGGATGAGCGTGGCGCTGCCGTTCGATCTTGTCTTCGTCTCCGCTTTGTTGGCGCTGATCTTTATCGACGCAGAGCACATGATTCTGCCGAACGTGATCACCTATCCGGGGATCGTCTTTGCGGTCGTGGCGCGGCTGGCGATTCCATTTCTGACGCGGACGCCGCACTTCGAAGACTTGCCTTCGCTTCTCAACGGTGCGTTTGAAGGCTGGCCGATTTGGGCTGCGTCACTCGGCGGCGCGGTAATCGGCGCGATCCTCGGCGGCGGTTCGCTTTGGTTGATGGGCTGGGTCTGGGAGCGGCTTCGTGGAGTCGAGGCAATGGGACTCGGCGACGTGAAGATGATGTTTATGGTCGGCGCGTATCTTGGTTGGCGCCTCACGATCTTCACGATCTTCGTCGGCGTGCTGACCGGATCGATTATCGGCGTGTTGTTGATGGCGCGTCAGCGCGAGCGCAACATGCAGATGCTGCTGCCGTTTGGGATCTTTCTCGGGATTGGCGCGATTGGGGCGATGTTGTTTGGCGGGCAGATCGTGGGTTGGTACGCCGGGCAATTCAGGTAGCGGGGTTAAGACCTCTTGGGAAATACTCCTGCCAGCGTCGATCGACGAGCTCACGAATATCATCACGCACGATCAGTTCATCCGGGAATCCCGGCTTGGTGCGGGCGTCGATAACGATCGGCGCTTTATAGACCAGGTGATGCCGCTGAACACTTGTGTGCGAGCTGTAAATGTCGGCTGCCGGTTCGAACCTCGTCCACGTGGACCAGAGGAAGTCTGGTGACGATCGCGCCACACTCGCGTCGTCGTGCAGCACTATCAAGGGCCACTCTGCAAACGCCGGATCACTCGCGACTCGCGACGGCAGCGTCTCGTCTTCAGTAACGGACGCTCCTTGCAACACCAAACATCCCGCGCAAAACACCTCCGCCCGCGAAACGAATCCCGGCAACGGACCGCGAAACTCGCGCGGTAGATCACGCACTTGCTCGCCCAAACCCAACATGATTGCCTTGCTGCCTTCGTTTACCTTCCCGCTCGTGTAGTCCAACGTATCCATCGACACATTTGAGAAAACGAACAAGTCTGTCTCGGGACGAAAGCGCGCCAGCACATGTTCAAGCAGACGCGGAAAGTCTTTCAACTCCTGGGGCGTGTCAATGAGTATCAGAAACTTCGTTAACGAGAGTTGACCTTCGCCGAGAATGCGGAACCCGGAGACCAGCGCCTCGCGCCCGTACCGCTCCTGGACCACGGCAGCGCACAGCGAATGAAAACCCGTTTCCCCATACGTCCACAGATCACGCACTGAAGGCATCACGAGCGGGAACAGCGGCGAGAGCAGACTCTGCAGATAGTCGCCAATGAAAAAGTCTTCCTGCCGCGGTTTCCCGACGACAGTCGCCGGATAAATTGCAGCGCGTCGATGAAAGACGGCATCAACGTGGAACACCGGATAGTCGTGAAGCAGCGAGTAGTAACCGTAGTGATCGCCAAACGGACCTTCCGGTCGACGTTCATGCGGCGACGCATGACCGACAAGCGCGAACTCCGCTTCCGCTGCTAATCGATGGCCGTTACCGGACGACGTCTTCGCCATCTTCAACTTTTCGCCCGCGAGCAGCGACGCCAGGACCAGTTCCGGAACGTCTTCCGGCAACGGTGCAATCGCGGCAAGGATCAGCGCCGGCGGACCACCGAGAAATACCGTGACCGGCAGGGGCTGCCCGAGTCGTTCAGCTTCGCTGTAATGAAAGCCTCCGCCCTTCTGAATCTGCCAGTGAAGACCTGTCGTGTTCTCATCGTAGACTTGCATGCGATACACGCCGAGATTGTGTTTCTTCGTGATCGGGTTCTCGGTATAGACCAACGGAAGTGTGACGAATGGCCCACCGTCTTCCTGCCACGTAGTCAACACCGGCAACTGATCGAGACGCGCGGGTCGATCGACAACCTGCGTCACAGGCGATCGGCCGGTATTAGTCGTGCCGAGCTTCAGGAAGTCTAAGGCGAGTGAACGATGTTTCCAGAGTTCGCCGGGACGAGGCGGCAGGATCGACTCCGCCACGTGGACGAAATCACGAACCAGCGCCTCGGGTTTCGGACCAAAGGCAAGACCAAGCCTTCGGTTAGTGCCGAAGAGGTTTGTAACGACCGGATAACGACTGCCCTTCACGCGCGCGAACAACAACGCCGGTCCACCTTCGTCGATCACACGTCGATGGATCTCCGCCAACTCGAGGTACGGATCGACCTCGGCCTTGATGGTAATGATTTCGTTTTCTCTTGTGAGTACGTCTAGAAAAGTTCGCAGGTTTTGGTGCATGCGTCTGCTTAGTACTTTGTACTTTGTACTTTGTTCTTTGTTTCTTTTATCAAAGTACAAAATACCAAGCACAAAGATCTAACTAGGGCCGATCTCCGGTGGTGCTGACAGTCCGCGGCCGTCCGCGCGTTGGCTGCGCTGCTTCAGCAAGCCGCTTTTCGATCTCGTCGTGCGCGATCTCCGCGGCCTCGGCGACGTAAGGCTCCTGCGACTCGCGATATGGCTTGACCACTTCGAGCGTGTGCGCGTCGCCAGTTCGCGCGAGCGCTTTCAATAACCCTGCCGTAACTCGCGGCACATTCTTTTCTTTGTTCAGAAAGGGGTACAGCACGTCCGGGCTTTCCAGCTCCGACAGGTAACCAATCGCCTGGTCCTGCCGGCCGGAATCGAGATCGCGGACCACGCGATACAGCGCTTCCGAACGGCCCATGCGATACAACGCCCAATCGAGCGCTAGCCGAACTTCCTTGTTCTTCTCCTGAAGCTGATAACCCTCGACGAGCTTTCGATGATCAGTCGCGGCGAGACGCGCGAGCGCCTCCGCGCTACGCTGACGGACCATCGCATCCGTGCTGCCAAGTTGTTTAGCAAACTCCGCGGAATCGGATCGCGCGTCCACTCCGTCGATTGGCTGCTGTTGCTGCGCGTAAGACGCACCACCACACAACAACAAGACACAGATCAGAAAAGCACTTCGCATATCACTCCCCCGTTGCTTGTTTCTTCCGTAACAGCGCCGTATTCAAATCCAGCTCCGTCACCGGAATCACCTCCACGTTTGGATACTTCTTCTGCAGTTCAGGGAGAAACGCCTTAGCGTTGCCAACGATGATGATATTACTCGTTTTCGCATCGAGTCGCGTGCCCGCAAACTTCTGCACGTCAGACGTCGTGATTGCCTGCACGGTGTTGATGTAACGATTGATCTCGTCAAGTCCTACGCCTTGAACTGCCAACAGACCCGCCTGCATCACAAACCCGCTCGCGGTCTCCAGATTACGCGAGAAGTTACCAATCAAGACCGTCTTACGCGGCGTCAACTCAGCATCCACTGGTGGCGCACTCGACAAACGGCCGATTTCACCCAGCAACAGATCTGCGACCACCGCTCCTGATTCGTTCTTCGTTTGCGCCGATGCCGTGAATGGCCCAACGTCACGTCGCGCATCCAACGACGATCCCGCGCCGTAACTTAGGCCACGCTTGATGCGAATCTCCTGGTTGAGACGGCCGGAATATCCGCTCAACACGGAGTTTGCGACGATACCGCGATAAAAGTCGGCGTCCTTGCGATTGATGCCCTTGCGCACAAGATAAACCGCGGCTTGTCCGGCGTCGGGTTTGTCAACCACCACGACACGGCCAGGACTGCCTTGCGGTTTCTCTATCCCCGCGCTGAGCGTCTGCATTAGCGCACCCGGTTTCTGCCAGTCACCGAAGTAGCGCTTGGCCAGCTCGATCCCGTCCTTGGCACTGATGTCACCGCCAATCACCAGGACCGCGTTGTCAGGACGATAGAAACGAGAGTGAAGTTTCACGATGTCCGCCGCGGTGATGCGCGTGAGCGAATCGGCGGTGCCGGCGATGGGATGACCGTATGGACTATCGCCAAACACCACCCGGGCTGAGACAAACCGCGCAATGCTCCCCGGATCGCCAAGCGCGAGCGTGACGTTGTCGAGGTACTGTTGCCGCAGCCGTTCGACTTCTTCACTCTTGAACGTCGGACGCCGCACGACGTCGGCGAGTATCTCCATCGCCGGACCGATCTTCGACGACATTACGTTGAGGTTCGTAAACGAAGAGTCCCAACGCGCGAACGAGTCGAGCGACCCGCCAAGGCTTTCGATCTCCTGCGCGATAAGCGTGGCGTCGCGACTCTGCGTACCCTTCGTCAACAGCGCCGCCGTCATATCTGCCAGTCCCGCTAATTCCGGTGGATCAACCTCGCCGCCGTTCTTGATCAGCAGTTGGACCGCTACGAGCGGCGACTCGCTGCGTTGAATCACGATCACCCGCAAACCATTCGGCAGTGTTTCCTCGACCGGTTTTGGAAACGTTCCGGAACGTGGCGCGGCAGGCGCGG
>DATJKO010000086.1:0-2555 GCA_035491355.1 Pyrinomonadaceae bacterium | reverse complement strand
CGTAGTAGCCACCGCCGCTGCAAGTGAACTCCGTGTCCTGTTCACCCGCGAGAAACGCGGCCGTCATCGTTACGGTTTTGAAAGTCGAGCCGGGAATGTAGTAGGCGCCAAGCGCGCGGCTCACGAGTGGTCGATCGCGTTCGTTTGCTTCCAGCCGAATCCAGTTTGTTTCGTCGTTGACTTCGCTGAGGCTGTAGGAGGGTTCGCTGTACAACGCGAGCACTTCGCCGTTCTGCGGATTGAGTACGACGATTGCACCGTGCTTACCTTTCAAGAGATCGACCGCGGCCTGTTGTAGTGTGCGATCGATCGTTAGCCGTACGTCCTGGTTGCCTTTGAACTCGACGGACTGGCCTCTCACAACCTGGAGCGCTTCCGGTAGCGCGCCGCTTTGCACGCCGAACAGCGCACGCTCCAGTCCCGGATCGCCACGATCGGATCCAAACAGGTGTGACAACGCTTTATCGAGCGGATACTCGCGGCGGATCTCGCCACTCGAGTCACGCTTGTAGTACGCCAGTGGTTGGTCCAACCGTCCACTCCGATCGAGGATCCAGCCACGCAGGGTGGATTCCGACAAACGGCGGACGCGCAGGTCTTTGTAACTCAGCTCCTGAAACTTCTCGTTCTGCTCCATCGCGTACCTGGCCCAGTAAATGTGAAAGCCAAACAACGAGAACGCGAGCAGCACAAACAGCCAACGCAATGCACGCAGGCCGCGATTGGTGGAAGTCGAACCAAGTCGTTTCCGCACTGCCTTCGGTAGATCTTCCGGAATGGCTGCCGTCGTAACTGGCCGGCGGCGGTTACGGACCAGACCGAGCAGGAGCAGCAGCAGTACGAAGGCAAGACCGCCCACGTAGATCAGCGTGAACATTGCGGGCATGCGCTCCGGCACGTGCGGAGTCGGGAGCGGAGAGGGTGAAGGTGTTTGGAAGAGCAGCAGCAGTAATGTAGTTGCGGTCATCCAGTTCTACTCACTTTTGCGCAATCGCACTTCCACATCTCCAAAACCAACGACGTCGCCGTCTTCGATCAGTCGCGACTCGCCATAAGCGATACGACGACCGTTGACGTAGGTACCATTGGTGGAACCGGTATCGGCGACGAGGAGAGTGCCTTCGGCTGTCATGAGCAGTGCAGCGTGGATCTTCGACACGCTTCCGTCGTTGAGTGTTAGTTCGTTGTCCGACGCGCGGCCGACGTTGAGTCGTCTGCCGCCGGGTTTGAAGATCAAAGGAATCTCGCGAGTACCGTTTTGTTGAGTGATGCGGGCGATGACCTGGATGTCCGGCATCGCGGGCGCAGCTGCTGGAATCTGCACGCCGGATTTTGCCGCGCGACGCTCTTCGTCCTGGCGTCGCAGGTCTTCCTCAAACTCGCCGAACGTCGGATCGACGGATATGCCGGTCGTAAAGATGTCGACTTCAGCTTCGACAGTGACCGGTCCGAGCGTGCGATAGCGATGATCGTTAATGTGATCGATAGCGGCGGCGAGTACTTCGTTTTTCAGATCGTGAAGGATCTCGGGCGGTGCTTCCGAGTGCGTGCCCCACTCTACTTTCAGCACGAGGTGGTGCGGCGCGATGCGTCCTCGTTTACCTTCGTCCCTCACACGCTCGTCGATCAGCTTCTTCATGCGATCGATGAGTTTAGAGGTGGTGAGTCCGCTGCGCGGTTCGACTGTGCGTCCGAAGCGGCGGTCGACGACGTCGCCCATGCCTTCGAGCACACGGCGCAGGATGCGTTCAGGCAACGCCTCTTCACGCCGTTTCTTTTCGTTCTCGTTCGCTTCCTGCTTGGCTATCGAATCGTCAGCGTCAGTCATGAACAGTCAATACGAGTTTTGCCCCGAGGGGTTCGCCGCGTCACAAATCAATACGATTGCTGTATTCTAGCCCAAACAAGCGGAAACCATTAAGAGGTTTGCTATGAAACTCGAAGTGGCGCCAGTTGTTGCGAAGAGCGAGATGCTGATTAGGCGGCCGGTGGCCGAGGTGTTTGAGGCGTTTGTCGATCCGGCGATAACGTCGCGCTTCTGGTTCACGAAAGGGAGCGCCAGGCTGGAAGCAGGGAAGGAAGTTCAGTGGGAATGGGAGATGTACAACTTCTCCGTGCCGGTAGCGGTCAAAGAGCTTGAGAAGAACATGCGAATCGTGGTTGAGTGGGGCGCCTACGATAACCCCACGATAATCGAATGGGTCTTCACCGCCCGGCCCGACAATACGACGTTCGTGAGTATTACTAATTCAGGCTTCAGCGGCACAGGCGACGAGATTGTCAAACAGGCACTCGATTCAACGGAAGGCTTCACCTTCGTTCTGGCTGGCTTGAAGGCGCTGTTGGAACACGGCGTCGAATTGAACCTCGTCCGCGACCGTTTTCCTGCCGCCGTTGAGGACCAGTAACCCTATTTTCTTAAGTTCCCATATACCACTGGATCTCCATTGCTGTCGTAGTACCTTTGCGGTCATTGTTTACCTCCCTTCCGCAGGACCACTCGCGAAGCCTCCTGGAATTTTCAGTCTTAAGTTCCAAGATACAACTCGACCTCT
>DATJKO010000085.1:0-16867 GCA_035491355.1 Pyrinomonadaceae bacterium | reverse complement strand
GTGGATGGTTTAGAAAAGTTCCACCCTTTTTTCGCGCCCCACACTGACGACGACAACGTTCTGAGATCGAGGAGTCGGCACCAATGAGATCTTCACGTATCGCTCTTGTTTTGGTCCTGTTCGCCGCTGTTCCCCTGGTTTTTACGGAGGTGGGCAATACCTCGTCGGAACCCGATTCAACCATTAGTTACCATGGCGTTGAGCCGGTCGCCGATGCCACGCGCAACGATCGCGGCGCCGGCATTAAAGAGGACGTTCCGAGCAAGTACCTAGCGCGCTACGAAGCTTGGAAGGCCGAGTTTCTGTCGACCGAAATCGGACGCGAACAATGGGCGCACTTCACGGCAAATCCGAACTTCACACTGACGATTACCGTCTCGCGCGATAACGCTGAAGGCGCGACGACCGGCGCGTATCGTTGGAACGACCAGGGAACCCTCATTGCCGCAACTATCGTTCTGGGCGTGCGACTCGACGAAGGTTATCCGAACCCGATCTACTTCCCGGTGATGAATTCACTGGTGCCAACCGAATCCATAACGCGCATCGACGGCAGCACGCTGGCCGCGACGAAGATCGCCCATGAGTTCGGACACGTGAGACGAACGAGCCAGGTCGATTCCACCGTTTATCAACTTCAGTCGCAATTAATCCCGCAGTACAACAAGATCTTCTTGAGCAACGGCCGCAACGCAAAGGATCCCCGCCTGGTTGAGATCGAGTCCAAGATCGGTGGCACGCCGGTAGGCATCTGGGAAGACCGAGAGTACTGGGGCGAAGCCAACGCCATGCTCTATCTCGACGATCGGTTTACCGACGACAGAACGCGTTGCGCGCTCTTCAGCAAGATCAGACACAGCGTGGACTTGTACGCCAAGAATTACGAAACGCGCTTTCTTGAAGTGATCCGCGCCACGCCGAACCGAAGAATCTGCGGCTGGCCGTAAGCTCCGGCCTGCTGCGCTAAATTCTTTTCAGCAGCGACGAATTCAATCCTTCCACGCGCACAGTCCAGGAACCATCCTGCGGGAATCCGGGTGCATGTTTTCGCGGCGCGTTCTCCCAGCCTCCCGCCATCAGCGCCACCGCGTAGAGTAGCCCGCCATTGCCCGGCAAGTAACACGGCAGGTTTTGTCGTTGCCAGTTGTGGCCGTTCGGTAAGTAACGATTCTTCTCGGTCGACATCAAGAGCGCGTCAACAGCAATGCGCGTTTCACCAAGTCGAGCCGCAGTCATCGCCGTCATCGGATAGTCCCAACCCCACGTCTGGTCCCACTTCCATTCTTTCATCGTCTTGAGTAAAGTGCGGCGCATCGTCTCGCGATCCACACCGTCACCGTTCAAGACTCCCAAGGCGCCAAACATCGATGGATGATCGTAGTTTCTTTGCGAGAAGGTCTGGGGACAGTTCTCGTGTGCAAGATAAAGGCCGTCAGCGACCGGCAACGCCGACAACCCGTCGATCACCTTGTCCCATTCGGCGTTGCGCTTTAACCCGAGACGTTCGCGCCAGCGTTGCGCGGTCTTGAGTCCATACTTCCAGTAAGCCAACTCAAACGTTGGGTTCCAGGTTTCACGAGGAGGATGATTCTCCTGCGCCGGTATCACTGGCGGACCTAAGACATAACGTCTGCGGCTTGTCTCCCAAAATGCATACGAAGCCATGAAACTCGCGGACTCAAAAACAATCGAACGATACCGCTCAAGTGTTTGCCGGTCACGATGAGATTGATAACCGAGTTCGGCATAAAAGATCGGGTGAGGCTGTTGCCAAATCAATAAAGGCCCGATGGGCGAGGGGCTGTCTCGACCTTCCGGTCCAACCATCTTGGGCCAACGCGCACCCGCGTAGCCCTGCGAGTGCGCCAGGGTCTTCGCCGCGGGCAGAATCGACTCGTACCAATCAAGACTTCTCTCCAGCAACGGTAAGCGATTCCAGAGCGCGAAGTGCGCCGCATGCCACCAGTGCATTTCAAGGTGGAACTTACCGTACCAACTATTGACCGTGAGTCCCGTCTCCTGCGGAGGCCTGCTGCCGGAACACTGAATCGCAGTCAGATACTGAGACAAAACAACGCGCCGTTCGAGTTCACGCGCGCGCGGATCTTTGCTGTGGGCCAACTCCACCGCGCCGCCGGTGCTCCAGAACCGAGGCCAGTGATTCGCGCTCGCCGCAAAGGTGGCCTGAGCACTTGGTAATGACTTCGGGATGGCGTTGGGGGCGAAGGCGACAACGAACTCCAGCTTGCTTCCCTGACCGCTGAGAACAATGGAATGCGGTTCAATAACGGCAACCTTCGCCGCACCTTCCCAGACGATCGAACCCGAGTAGTTGTCTGCATCCAGCGTGCGCCGAATATCAGCACGAAGATTCTTCCGTATTACTTCCGTTTTGTGTCCGGCAGCCTGGGTCCAATCCGCGGCCTGCATCGACGGTGAGCCGTACGGAAAATCGAATCGAACCGCCAGTCTTGCTTCCTCAATTAGACTGGAACGAATCGAAACTGCCAGCAGGTCCAACCGAGGATGGACCGCCGTCTGTACCAACACGAATTGTCCGTCGAGCTTGAATTCGCTGGTGATACGACCGCGCCAGAGATCCAACTCCTGCTTGATGTCGGAAACGTCCGCCGCTTGTATTTCCTGCCGCTCGCCCGTTCTACAAAACCCGATGCGCCCGAGATGGAGTCGATGCGGATTCTCGCGTAGCCACTGGTAAAGCTCCGTCTGGCCCTCCGAACTTGTCTGATAACCAACTGCCCGTCCGTGTGTGTCGTATGCAGTTAACCGCAGAGCTTTTGCGTCGAGTCCTTCCGGCGCCGGCCGCGTGTGCCAACCCCACTGCGACATCGTGCACAGCGGCATCGCATTCTCATACTCACGCGCAAGAGTCTGCAGGCCGGTAATGTCCGCCGTGAACGCAAACTCACCATTTCCCACCGTCAATGGTGACAGCGGTTCGAGCTGCCGCAGAACTGGATTGTGCCGGCTAGCCAGTGCGACACGATCAATGGGAGCGGCTGCCGCGGTTTCAGGCAGGCCCGTCCCCAGAACGCCGCCAACAACCGAGAGAGTTTTCAAAAAACTGCGCCGCGAGATCATCGTATAAAAAACATCGGGGACCGAAAGCCATTACGGCTTGCGATCCCCGATTTTCCTGTCACCGACTCCAAGTGAAGTTAGAAGATAAACTTGAGCATCACTTGGACGCGGCGCGCGTAGTTGGCCTGGTTTCCGGCAGTAATCTGCCCGAAGTTACTGGCGGTCGGATTCATTTGAATGGCGCCGCCACTAAACAGCCAGGGATGGTTGAGAGCATTGAGCAGGTCAAACCTGATCTGGAACTTCGTACCTTCAGTAATCGCTGTGTTCTTGAAGAGCGAGACGTCTACGTTGTTCACGTTTTCCGCACGCACGTCTGAGAACCGCAGCGGGAATGTACGAATGTTTCTACCTGTAGGTTGAATCTGCGTCGATACACCATTGATCAGTGCCGTGGCTCTGGTGTCGAATCTGCTGGTATCGAACCATCTATTGAGACTCCGCTGATCTTCAGGCAACGCAATCTTGCCGCCAAGGTAAATAACGTTGGTCGCGAAGTTAAGCGGTGGTCCAACCTGCCAGGCGTAAATTCCCGTCACCTGCCAACCAGTCAGCACTCTGGAAATCACGGGATTGCTGGAATCGCCAATTGCTTTGCCCTTGCCAAAAGGAAGTTCGTAAATCCAGCTCAGGGCGACGCGGTGTGGCGCATCAAACGCCGAAATCATCTTGGTCGGCGCCGGATCGCTTGCGTTCAACAAGTCTATCTGTTCGATGAACTTGGACCACGTGTAAGCCAGGTTGACCGTGTAACCCTGCGAGAACCTCTTCTGAACATTCAACTGACCGGAGTGATACCACGACTGGCCTTCATTGGTTGTGGTATTGACGGTATCGAAGTGTGGGTACGGACGCAGCAGTCTCTCGCGGATAATGTTTGTTCCGGAGCCGATGGTCGAATTCGTCGGCACCAAATCACGCAATGGATTAGGCACATTTCCGCCGAGGAAATTCTCGACCGTCGCATCTCTCAGCGGACTCGTGCTCAGGTATTTCAAAGGAGTCGCGTTCAAGTTGCGATTGACCTCGATATCGCTTCCCTTGTTGCCAACGTACGCGGCCTCGACCACAAATCCCCACGGCAGTTCACGCTGAATACTAAACTGCCATCGTTGCATCTTTCCGATTTCCGGATTGGGGTTGAAGAACGTAACCGCATTTCCGATGTTGGTTTGAAAACCAAGACCAGCGCCAACCGGTTCCTGAACTCCGTCCGGGAACGGATTCGACAGCGTGTTTACAATGCTGAAGCCGTTAGAGCCGACCGTAATGAACGGTGTGTTTTGACTGAAACCAGTCTGATTTACGTCACCACGACGCTGGCCAAGGAAGCCATAATACTCACCATAACCGCCGCGAATGACAGTCTTTCCATCCTCGGTAAGCTGGTAAGCAAAACCGAGGCGAGGCATGAAGTTGTCCCTTGGCGTGTTGTAGAGCTCGCGCGGCTCGCCGTTGACGGCGGCGAAAGTCAAACCGCCACGCACGAAGAACTGATCCGCCGGCAAACCAGCGATTGGATTTAGTGCGTACTTGGCTCTCGCTGCGCCTTCAATGGGTTGAATGTAATCAAGCGGGAAATCGCGAACACTGCGGTTGTAACGTTCCGTCATTCCACCTTCAAACTCATAGCGCAACCCGAGATTCAAGGTGAGCCTTGGATGAATCCGCCAATCGTCGTGGGCAAAGAAGCCCCAGCTGGTCGATTGTTCGGCATAGTCAGCCAAGCGCGCGATGTAACTGTTTGCCTGGCTCGGAAGGCCGAGCAGGAACTGCGCAAACGACTGTCCACGATCATTAGGCGCTCCCGCAGAGGTGGTAATTGGACCACGCACGAGGTCACCCGTGAAATCAAAACGGCCGGTCCAGTCGTTGATGTTGTTGAAAGAGTTTTCGCGATAGGCGCGAAACTCCGTACCGAACTTCATCGAATGCGTGTTGAAGACTTTGTTTACTACCCCACGAAAGGAGTGAATATCGTTGGGCCGAAATTCGTCGTTTACACGTGTTCCGAGATATCCGTTGATACCGATCGCTGGAAAATGCCGCTTGTCTTCAGGTACCAAAGCCTGATAACGGGCCGGAAATCCGACGGTCGTCAGGTCAAAACCATCGCCTTCGGAGTTTTGTCCATCCACGCGGATGAAACGGTTGTAGCTGTACTGAACGTTCAGGACTGTCGTTGCATTCAACGAATACACATCGTCAATCGTGAACTGGCGTGAGATGAATTGAAACTCCTGACCCGTGGCGAGGTTCTTGAAGAAATTGTTGTAGTCACTGTTGCGCGTGTACCAGCTCGCACGGCCAAACATTCGATGATTGTTATTGAACACGTGGTCGATACGGATCGTGTTCGTGTAGTAACGAGCGGTCTCGACGAGATCCGGTTGCAGGTAATTGTTGGAACCGTCGGGCGAGCTGGGAGTGTTGAGCGGGCTCGGCCAGTACTGATTCACGATGCTGCGCGCCACCGGATTGACTAACTGTGTCGGCAGCTTGTTGCAATTTGTTCCGCCGACCTGGGTACCCGTCACCGTCGGAACGATCGGGTTACCAGCGCCGTCGCACTTAAACGGATCCAGAATGAACTGGCTGGTGTTCTGAGGATTAATGCGACGCGAATAAGGATTGAAGATTTGATACTGCGAACCAAGGGCCAACAGAGCCGAGAAGTCGCCCGCCTTCATCGCATCGGTAGGAGTAGTGAAGTTGCCATTGTTCCTGGTCCGAATGTCCTTGATGTATTCGTAACCCCACGAGAAGAACGTCTTGTTTCGTCCGTTGTAAATCTTCGGCAACACGACTGGGCCAGTCACGGTGAAGCCTGGACGGTCGTACGGAATCTGGGGACGAGCCGTACCATTACGGTTAGCAAAGAAATCATTCGCCGCGAGTGATACAGGCATCTTCACCCAATATGCCGAACCGTTAATGTCGTTCGTGCCGGACTTGATGACGATGTTTGTGACGCCGCCTTCAGTGTTGCCAAACTGCGCGTCGAAACTCGCCGTCTGTACCTTCACTTCCTGAATGATGTCAGTCGGTGGAACGTAAGAAGCGGTCACTTCGAAAGCGTTCGCGACGGAAGTACTCGGCGCACCGTCAATCGTGACGTCGCCGCGATTGGGTCGCGTACCGTCGATGGAATAACCGGTGATATGAGTAGGCTCGAAGGGACGGTCCAATCTGACGTCGCGTCCACCCACGGCGGAGGCGCCGAAGGTCGTACCACCTGCGAGTCCGATCAGGAAGAACGGATCGCCGTGAGGCGTTGGCAACTCCGATACGCGGCGAGCATCAACCACCTGGCCCATGGAAGCCGTTGAGCTCTCTATCACACCCGCGTCCGCAGTTACGGTGACGGTCTCCTGACTACCGCCCACTTCCAACGACGGATCGATCTCCAACCGGTCGTTGACCTGGAGCTCAATTCCTTCTCGGATGTAGCGTTTGAATCCCTGGGCCTCGACGACGATGCGGTAGGTTCCCGGGATTAAGTATGGGACTGTGAAAAGACCGCGGTCGTTGGTCTGCACATTATGACTCGTTCCCATGGCGACGTTGGTTATGGTAACGGTCGCTCCGGGAATTACTGCCTTGTTGGCATCAACGACGGTGCCGGCGATGGTGCCTCGCGCTTCTTGTGCACGCAGCGACGTCGGGGCAATGAGAACTGCTAAAACAAACGCAATCGCACACAAAGAGTATGCAAGCGAGCGGGCTTGGAATCTCATTTCTTCTTATCTCCTCTCCATGTAGGTCCGGCTCTCTAGGGTGAGCCGTTCAACTGCGAGCAAAGATTCGGGGATCTTCCCGTTATATTTCCGATTGTTATTTTTACTGACGTGATTAGACCGAATCTAACTTTGGCTTGACCACTTTGAAGCAACCGTCGTATTAATGCCGCGTATTTTGCGCCGAACATTGGTCTCTGGTCAAGTTCTTCTTTACCAATTCCTGTATAAATTTCAGTTCGGTAATACCACGGTAGTTTGCACAATTGGTGAGCAAGAATCATTCCGACGAACGCGAATGGCGATGCTCTCGGTTTTTAGCGTTTAGTTAGAAGCCTGCCGTCCGAAGTGTCCGAAATTCTGGATCACGATGGGATTTTCGAAGTTATGGCCGCAAGAATTGGTAAAGCCGTGGGAAACTTACTTCAGTTCGACTGAAACCTGCGGCGGCGTTGCATAGTCGCTCCAGAGACGATCGAGTTCAGCCTTGTCGGGCGGTCCATCGGCGACAATGTAGCGATAACGGATGACGAACTTCTCGCCCGGTTTTATTTCAAACTTGCCGAGTTGCGACGGCGCATAGTTGAAATATGGATCGTCCGGGTGAATCCTCAGCGGCGCGGGAGCGCGGAAGTTACCCGGATGATCCAGCACGGCTATTCCAACGGTCTCGTTATCGACCAAACCCGACATGTGAATCCAACGTGCGCGGGTAGCGTTACCGCTCTCGCGTGTCTTCCCTTCTGAAGTCAGAAACGAAACCTGCGACTTGTCTTTCCAATTACGGTGGCCACGAACGCCCATGCCACCATAACGATACTCCTCAAGAATGAGCGGACTGTTGCTCACGTCGATCTGCGTCGCCACGATGTCGAACAAGAAATAAGGTTTGCCTTTGTTCCCCTGTCCGACGTTGTAGACGCGCACATCCCACTGTTCATTCAAGACAGTCTTAGGTGCAGGACCGGTAAGCGCAACGTAACGTTGTCGAGACTTGAAACCTCCGTACACTGGACCAGCCGAGGTGGCGTCAGCGCCTTCGAAGTCTACCCGAGCGGTTCCATCACCGACATTCCAGAAATCAGGGTGCGCACCTTCGTATTCAGTCTTGGTCCAGGCGAACCAGATTCCATGATGATGATAGTGATCGGACGGGTAATCGTCTGTCACCAGCCGGCCCGAAGGCGTGAACACCGGGTGGATGTAACCACCACGAAGGAAAATGGGCTTGATGTCTTTAGACGGCACGGCGGCCGGCGTAGTCACAAAGGTGAAAACGTTTCGGCTGCCGATTTTGAAATCAAGCCCTTCATTTCGACGCGTAAAGTCGACGCCGGGTTTCGAGTCATTCGCGGGGACGAGTTGGTACGTTCGCGTTTGTCCCGCCTTCAGCGCCGGCAGCACAAAACTACCGTTGCGATCGGAATCGATCTGCAAAGGGAGCAGTTGACCGGAGCTGTCGCGCAACGCGTAAGAGCCGCTTTTGAAGTCCGCGGGGAGCGCGAACGACACGACAGTTTCGTTACGATCACTAGCGCCGGCACTGACGGAAACGAAAGCTTTCTTTTTAGCGGCACTTAACTCGCCAGTTGCGAATAAAGCAACAACGGCGACGATGATTAGGAGCAGGGTCTTGTGGCGATTAACCATTCTTGTCTCAATCAGGCCGTGGTCCTGGGCGGCACTTTTACGAGTTCAGAGATCTTGATCGGGCGTTTTTGTTCAATGCTCGTGCGGGCTGCGATTCCCGTGAGGCACGATAACGCGCCCGCACGTGAACCCGGCAGACGCATGTACGCCGGCATGTCGGTATTGCGAAAGATCAAATCGCGAATGCGCTGGTCGCCTCCGCCATGGCCGCCTGTGACTTTCTCGATCGCTACCTTTTCGCGCTTGCCAAAACTCTTCGTGAGATAAACTTCCGTCTCTTCTTCAACGGGCCACGGTTGACGCTCATAGTCGCGAATTTCCAGTCGACCCTTCTCGCCGTTGAATGCAAGACGGTAGCCTTCAAAGGGCATGAAGGCGTTCAACGAATAACTCATGTGCGCGCCGTTGGAGTACTTCACGACGGCCGACATCGAATCGTAGATGTCGACGTCCTCGCGGAAGACGCAGCCGTCGCGATGATAACCGTCGACGTCTTCGCAACCCGCATAAAGCTCCATTCGAGTCGCGTTCTTTGTCAGGTCATAAAAGAAACGGCACTTGCCAGTGTGCGGACACGCTCGGCAATGAGTTGAACGAAACGTCCCGTTGCGACCGTAAGTCTGTAACGTACCTTGCGCGGAAACTTCAACCGGATCAGCGTCGAGCCACCAGTTAATCAAATCGAAATGGTGAGTGGCTTTGTGCACCCAAAGACTACCACCTTTGGATTTCAAGCGGTGCCAGCGCCGGAAATAATCCGCCCCGTGATAGACGTCGAGATACCAACTGAAGTCCACGGAAATCACTCGACCTATCTCTCCCGACAACAGCACTTCCTTGATCTTCTGGTGCTTAGGCGCGTAGCGGTAATTGAACGTAACCACGATGTTCCGCTTGTTCCGACGCTCCGCATCGAGCACCGCCTGGCACTGCGTCGCGTCGATGACCATCGGCTTTTCCGTGATCACGTCGATGCCGCGATCGAGAGCGCGGGTGATGTACTGGCTATGGAAACCGTCGACCGTGGTGACCATCAGCAAGTCGGGCTTTGCCTGGTCGCACATCTGATCGAAATTAGTAAACGTCGGACAGTTGGCGCCTGACAGTTTCCGCGCTGCGGCAACTCTTTTCGGATTGATGTCGCACAAGCCAACGACTTCTAGCTTGTCGCCGTAATCCTGGACCACAGGTTTCATCCACATGCCGGTCGAACGCTCGCCCGTCCCGACGATTGCGTACCGTCGTCTAGCGCTTGAATTGATCGACGCGAAGGCGGTGCTCGGCAGAATCAAAGCCGCCGCGGCCGCCGTGCTCGCGGTCTTCACAAAGTCACGCCTGTTTACGTGGTTGGATTCGTCCATCTATCGATCTCCACTACTGGGTTTGCCGTTCACTCTCGTTTCCGGAATCAGGCGAATTGGGCCAAGCAGGCCTGAAGGGACAGGCTGCACTTTGTCCATGTCCTGCGGCTGGAATCGTTCTCCGTATCGCAGGTTGAGCAGACGATAATCCGGCAGACTATGACCCGCCATGTAGTTGATTGCCGTGTTAGCAACCATGACGCGGATCTTGTTTGCGCCTGGTCGCAGCATGCCGGTCACGTCGATGGAGTATGGCGGACACCAGAGTGAGCCTGCTCGCTTGTCGTTAATATAAACTACCGCAGCATCGCGAATGGGTCCGTCGTACCAAGCCTGCATTCCGTTTCTTAACGTTTGGATCGGAATCGCTGAGCCTGGACCAAAATCGAGTTTCAGTTGCTGGTTGTCGCGAATCACGTCCGCAGGTATCTCGACGTCTTTCTCGTACGTTGCCACACCTGAAAAGTAGCGAGTGGCGTCGCTGTCGGTCCATGAAGTTAACTGACGCATTGGTGTCGGAGCGGCTGGACCAAACGAGACCTGCCAGTCACGACTCAAGTCGATCGTATCAGCTTCGGTCGATGAGCCGGCAGACTCGGCGGGCAGATTGCGTTTGGAAAAGACGACGATAGTTGAACCGTAAGGCGGCAATTCCAATGGTACCGGGCCGGCGATTTCGGTTTGGGTGGTTACCGGCGCGGGCTGGACCTTGCCGTCTATCGCATTCCACCATTCCGCACGCATGCCTGCCACACGAAACATCGCTGTTAACTTTTGAGTTACGTTTGCTGTGTTCGCAATGAAATAGATTTCGGCGTCCGGAGTCTGGCGATGAACGAAGCCAACATCAGCGGTCGCGGGAGACAAATCCAGGTCCGGTGTGACGAGCCGGCGCAGTGTCGCTCGGAGCTCCTGTTTCTCATCAGCCACGAAGTGCGCGCCCGCTGCTTGTCCTCCAAACAACTGTTTCGACAGACCAACGACCTGCTGGTGGTCTTCTTCTTTCGTCAAAAACCCTGCCTGTTCAGCCGGTGTTCGCCGCGTAGCGATCAGGACACCGCCGCCGCGAACAAACTCTGCAAACTTGCGATAAGTTTCGAGCGAAATACTCTCAACGTTCGGCAGGATAATGATCTTGTAATTGTTTGGGCCCAGTGCCAACGAACCATTAGCAATGCGGCCGACCTGCTTGAACGCGTCTTCGTCGAAGAAATCCAGGTTGAAGCCGGCGCCAAAGATCGCCGGTAACAAGTCCGGTCCGATGCGTTCACGCAACACTTCGATCAGGTGCGGATTACCCGGCGTCATGTGCGCCCAACCGTCGTCGTTCGGAAGATACACCGCCACGTCGTTCATTGGCCGCCCCTGGCGCATCATGAAACTTACCCGTTGCAGATACTTCGCCACGTCGGGCATCACGATCCACCACGGGTTCTTGTCGTTGAAGACGCCGGCCGCATAAAAACGCCAGCCGGGATACTCCACACCCGGCGCCGTGTAGGGCCAACCGTGGCCGATCAACTGATTGATTCCCTGCAGAAAGTGGACGTCGGCTTCGGCCTTCACATCGAGGGGTGTCGCGCGGAACGCGGGCGAGTGCAACCACGTCCAGGTTTCCGACGACGTTACCGGACGTCCGTAGATGTGACTCGCCGACGAAGCCCAACGCGTGGCGCGAACGACTTTCCACTGCGCACCTTCGCCCTCCGGCAGATCAGCGTACGCATTGCTCGAGATAGCAGCCGGGGGAACGCCATAACCCTGAACACGAAAGCGAGTGCCGTTGCGTTTGGACCAATCGCGCATCGGCGCCATGAACCGCTCATTCAACAATTCTGTGAGAGTCATGCCCCAGTCGCGCCTGAGCGCCTTCGTTTGTCGGCCCATGTCAGCGACCAGGGCGGGCAAATGAGGTTTCAGATCGTAGCCGCGCCGCTTCTTAAACTCCTCCAGGAAATCGTGACTCCAGTCAGCGTTATAAACTTCGAGGCTATCGCAGAAGATCGCGTACGGCGGTTGCGATCCGAAAGCTTGCAGCAACCGGTCGCCAACGGTTTTCAAATACGCGTCAGTCGCGGCGCGGTTCAGGTGGTCCAGCACGAAGCCTTCACCGCCAACCGCCGGACGTTTCACCTGCATGCCCGTATGACTGGAAATGAAGAAGAGCACTTCATGCTGACCGGCCGGAACGTTCGCCAGCGTGACCACGCCTTCGTTCACGTCGGTCAGTTCGCGCACGCTATCGGGCGCGAACGCTGAACCTTCGACGCGAGCGAGAAAAACCGCAAGCAACTTCTCGCCGGCGCCGATCGCCGGAACTTTGACAGTTCGCGACGTGCCGTCGATCTTTACGTGTTCGTAGCGCAACCTGGCGGCGGCATGATCGATCTTGACGGTTGGTCCACCGAACGGCCAGCCACTGCCCAGCGTTAAATCAAATCGCAATCCCAACTCGCGCGCTTTGCCCGCAGTGAACCGCAAAGCGTCGATGAACTCGTCGGACAGAAACGGAAGGGTCTTGCGGCCGTTCGACTCGTCGAGGATCAGTGGGTAGACCGGTTGCACCTCAAAACCACCGATGCCACCCTCTTTCATCAACCGCATTTCGCGTTCGAGTTGCACCTTTTCAACCGTCGGACCAAACCACCACCAGCGCATCATGATCCGCGCGTCGTCCGGCGGACTCACAAACGACGCTTGCAGATCGTCCATTGGACCGGCTGTCACAAGCCTGGCCATGATCAGCACGAGCAGCAGAACTTTCCCGCAAAGGCGCAAAGACGCAAAGTAAGTTTTCGTTCTCATGTTTTCTTTGCGCCCTGGCGCCTTTGCGGGAACAAACTCAGAAAAAGATCCTCAAACCAAATTGTACGTAACGCGGCTGGTAGGGCTGAGTCGCTGCCAGCACTCCAAACCCTGGAGTGAACGCCTGGCGCAAGCGGTAAAGCTTAAGCCCTTGCAGCGTCGTAATGTCGAAAGCATTCGGATTCGTAGTCGCGAAACCTTCGGGAACCGGACTACGGAAGAAATCGAGTGGCAGCGCGCCACTCGCTAACCGGCTGTTGATGATCAGGTTATTAACCTGCGTCAGTGTAGCCGATCGTCCGGGTGTGAAAGCCAACCATGCGTTCAAGTCGGCCTGCGTCAACAGCGCCTCGTTCGGAAGGTTGCCCCAACCGACCGGCGTGTTACCGGTGTTCGTGAAACGGAAGTTCGGGTGGTTGAAAGCATTGATGAAATCCACCCGGAAGTTGATCCGCCGTTTCTCATTGTGACCAAACGGAAACGGGAAGTTCTTCTGAATCGAAAAGTCGAAGTACTCCTGCGTCGGCGCACGGATGTCCAGCGTGCGTGGCGCATTGCCTAGCGATCCCTTTGCGGGTCGCATGAAAGCAGCGGGATTGACGTACGGTTCACACGTTGCTCCCGACGAACAGGAGTACGAGTAAAGCGGGTTCTTCAACGGCACGCCCGGAATGATGTCGAGCCGGATGGCGCGGTTCGTTCCGCCGAGACGGTTTGTGTCAGTGATGAACGGAATGAATGGCTGTCCGCCCTGCAAACGAAACACTCCAGCGATGGACCAGCCTCCGAGTACCCCATCCACGATCGCCGGCGCATCCGACAACAATTGTCGCCCTTTACCGAATGGCAGATCATAGATGGCGGTAGAGCTGAAGTTGTGCTTGATGTCGAAGGTTGAAATCGACCGATCCTGACTGCGCGGCTCACCATAGGACACGTGCTGGCCTAACGTTGTCGGCGTCGTCAGCGTTCGCGTATCCGGACTGGCGTCTGACGCGTCATCAATCGACTTGCCGTAAGTGTAGTTTGCGGTAAAGCTCAACCCGCTACTGAACCGGCGTTGCACATCGACATAGCCGGCGTGTCGAATACTGTTAGCTGACGGGTCGAAGAAGCTCAACAGATTGTTGAAGCCGAAGTATGGACTCACTACACTGTTGCGCTGGATCGTCACGACCGCGTTCAGCAGATTGCGACGGCCCAATGGATCGGCAAACGTGTTTTCCGCGGCGATGTTCTGCGCCTCCAGTGCTTCGACGAAATCGATACTCTTCGGATTGATGTTCACGAGCGGCATGTAAAGGTGCGTGCCCTTGTTGCCTACGTAAGCAACCTCCACGATCGTGTTCCGGAAGAGCTCAAAAGAAACAGACAGACTCCAGTTTTGCGCATAAGGAACCTTGCCACTGCCTTCGTTGCCGATAGCGAAACCCGGAGTGCCGAGACTGTTCATGAACACAAGACCGTTCGCGTCAGTGCCCAACGTCTGATCGATCGAACCGCCGACGACGAATGGCGGGTTCCCTGTCATTCTAACCGGCAGCGCTGCGTTCGCCGTTCCTCCTGCCGTCGAGCCGGTCGCTAAGGTTGAGACTCCAGTGAACGCTCCAAAATCAGGATTCGAGAGCCGATTGTTTCCGGTGAGTGTGAGATGCGAGAGACCGTATCCGCCACGAATCGCGAGTCCTCGATCCTCTCCCCACTTAAATAACTTCGGACTCCAAGCGAAACCGAAGCGAGGTTCGAAGCCGAGATAATCGACCGGTGTCAGATATCTCGAGCGTCCGCCGCGTCCGGCGAATGCGAACGGCGGAATCAGCACCGTGGTTGGAACGAAACTCGGAATCGGCGCATTGGCCGCGATTCCTAACCCGGTTGCTGTGGCGCGTCGTTGTGCATCCGTCAGCGTCACCGTCTGGGCCAGGTCGGGACGAAACACGCCCTGAAGATCGTTCTTCTCCACGCGCGGATACTGCAAGGCGTAACGTAGACCAAGGTTTATCGTAAAGTTTGGTTTGACCTTCCAATCGTTCTGCACAAATGCGGCCATGCTCTTCCAGCGGTAATCGTAATTCAAGAGCAGCGGCCTGACTTGTACCACGTTAGGCACGCCCATCAACAAGCTGGCGAGATTCGAACCGCCGTTAGCGACATTGGTCGAGCGATTGTTGCTGCTGTTCACGGTGCGAAATTCCCAGCGGCCGCCCGAAGCGCCAAAGAAGGGCACGACGTTCAGTCGCGCGTAGCTGAGATCGACACCGAATTTCCAGGTCTGATTTCCGTGCACCCAGGAAACGACGTCGTTGACGTTATAGCGCTCTTCCACGTTGAAGTTGTTCGTCGAACCTGACGAACCGACATCGGCGAACGCGTTGGTCTGGCCGTCTCCACTGATCTGGAACAGTGGCATACCGCCTGACGTCAGACTCGGCAAGCCCAACTCGGTGGCGAGATTGCGACCGCCATTGATCGAAAACTCCGGCGAGAAGTCCTCACTGAAAACACCGCGGGTATAGTTGAGCCGCAGATCGTTAATCAATGTGGGCGAGAAGATTTGGTTGTGTGAAATCAGGTACTGCTTCGCATCGCTGTACGCTGCGGAGTTGCCGTTTACGTCGCTACCAAAACCTCGCACGCCAACCGCCGGCGTCTTTGAGTAGCGAAAGTAGATCGCGGAGTTATCGGTGAGGCGATGATCGAGGCGTAACGTGTATCTCGTCTCGTCCTGTTGCACAAAGCGGCTGACGATATAGTTTCTGACGAGACCTGCGCCGTCGATAAAGTAGTTGCTGCTCGGCGGAGGCATGAAGGCGAGTACCTTCGGCGCAGTCGGATCGATGAATGCCGACGGCAGCACGTTCAGACCCGGAATTGGCGACGCATTCACTTCCGGCGTACACATCGGCTGCCCGTTAACGATCGTCGCTCGCGGATCGCCAAACTGGCAGTACTGGTAACTCGTAGCCGGCGTTCGATTCGGAATGTTGACCAACTGAATCGGAATGAGTTGATTGTTGACGAGCGTGAATTGCTGGTAGATGGCGGCTGGACCAATCGACGCCTGGTTGAATCTGGCGGCAACATCCGCCGGCAACAAGCCGCTGTTGGTGCGCACGAGATTTCTAAAGTCGCCGGCCCGTTCTGCGGCCGTCGGCAAAAGCGTGGTTTGGTCGAGGAAGTCTCTTAACCAACGTGGTTCGTACGCGAAGAAGAAAAACGTGCGATTGCGGCCGTCGTAAAATGCCTTGCCGCCCTCTCCAAAACGCGGCAGGAACACTGGACCACCGACCGTCATCGAAACCTGATTGTAACGGCGATTGTTTGGCGTTCGTGGGCCAGTGCCACTGACGTAGGGGATGGCATTGGTTACCGGATTGCGGTGATACCAGAGCGCGACGCCGTTCAGATCGTTGGTGCCGGACTTCGTAGTCGCGTTGACGATCCCGCCACCGGTGTTACCGAATTCGGCGGAGTACGCCGTCGTTTGCACCGTAAACTCCTGAACTGTCTCAGGTGTGAAACTCACCACGGCGCGCGCGATCCCGACGCCGGTGTTGTTCACGCCGTCGGCTAGAATCGCAGTACTACCTGATCGCCCGCCATTCACGTTGAGATTGAAACCGGGTACTGGTTGGCCCGAAGTTACTTCGGGATCCTCGCTGCCGGCATCGCCGGATACGTTCGCGACAGTTACAGCGAGATCCAGCACGCTGCGGTTGTTCAACGGCAGCTCACGTATCTGACGTTCGCTGATCGTCTGTGATGTTGTCCCCGCTTCAGTGTTGATGAGCGCTGATTCGCTGCTTACCGAAACGGTCTCGCTAACGGTACCGGTCTCGAGCGTGATGTTGACCGTAGCTACTGTCGCGGTGTCGACCTTCACGCGTTCCATGATCGCTTGCTTGAATCCATTCATCTCCACCCTGACGCTGTAAGTGACCGGCTCAATCGACCGAATCGAAAAGACGCCGGACTCGGAAGTGGTCAGGGTGATTGCTTTGCGAGTGCCCAGATTCGATATTGTCACGGTGGCCCCCGGCACGACCGCACCATTCTGGTCAACAACGGTACCGCTAATGCCGCCTTGATTGCTCTGCGCGAAACTGGCGAGCGAACAGAGCACTACGACTACGACAGCTTGAACTAGTCGCATTGTCTTCTCCTTTCTAATACCCAATAACCGGGGGTGTGCTTGTAAGCCGTGAGCTTAGT
>DATJKO010000084.1:0-1519 GCA_035491355.1 Pyrinomonadaceae bacterium | reverse complement strand
GCAGTCGTCCACCCTCGTCGACAACAAGTTCATTCTCAACTACCTGAAAGATGCGTACACGCAGGTCAGGATTCACGACACTAAAGGAAAACTGCTGAGCGAGGTCGCCTTTCCGGGAATCGGTTCGGCGGGCGGCTTCGGTGGTAAGGCGAAAGACAAAGAGACGTTCTATTACTACACCGGGTTCACTACGCCGACCACGATCTATCGTTACGACATGACCACCAGCAAGAGCACGATCTTTCGTGAGCCCAAAGTCGAGTTCAATTCCGCCGCCTACGAAACGAAGCAAGTCTTTTACAAGAGCAAAGACGGCACGAAAGTGCCCATGTTCATTACGTACAAGAAAGGTCTGAAACTTGACGGCAACAATCCGACTTACCTGTACGGGTACGGCGGTTTCAATATCTCGATGACGCCCGCCTTCTCCGTGGGGAATATGGTTTGGATGGAGATGGGTGGCGTCTATGCGCAACCGAGTTTGCGCGGTGGCGGGGAGTATGGCGAAGACTGGCACCAGGGCGGGATGAAGTTGAAGAAGCAGAACGTCTTCGACGATTTCATTGCGGCGGCGGAGTGGTTGATCGCGAATAAGTACACGTCGACGCCGAAGCTTTCGATTGGTGGCGGTAGTAATGGTGGGTTGCTGGTCGGTGCCGCCTTAACGCAGCGTCCGGATCTGTTTGGCGCGGCGTTGCCGGCGGTCGGTGTGATGGACATGCTGCGTTTCCAGAAGTTCACGATCGGTTGGGCGTGGGTTTCGGATTATGGTTCGTCAGAGAATGCTGACGACTTTAAGGCGCTGTATGCGTATTCGCCGTTGCACAACATCAAGCCGGGAACGAAGTATCCGTCGACGATGATCACGACTGCGGATCATGACGATCGTGTCTGGCCGGGGCACAGTTTCAAGTTTGCTGCGGCTTTGCAGGCAGCACAGACGGGAGAGGCGCCGATCCTGATTCGCATCGAGACGAAGGCGGGACACGGGGCTGGGAAACCGACGTCGAAGACAATTGAAGAGATTGCCGATAGGTGGGCTTTCCTCGTCAAGACGCTCAACATGAAAGTCGCGATCGGTTCTTAAGCCCAACGACTTTTTTTAGCCGTACGGCCAGGCAAGCCTCGCCTCACACTGAGGCGGCAAGAGCGATCCTCACAGCGGGCGGTAATCGAAGCAGTTCACTGCGACCACGGCGCCGGTTTGCGGACCCAACGAAACGCGCGCAGCTTTTGATGGAGTTCGGCAGGTAGCGGACCTGCGTCGCTCGCAGCGACGTTCGCCTCAACGTGATGCAGCTTACGCATGCCGGGAATGATCGTGCTGACATCCGGGTTGTTGAGGATGAAACGAAGCGCGAGCTCCGGCATCGTGATGCGCGTCTCGTGTTCCCTGTTCCACCCGTCGAGCAGCTTCTTGATTTCGTCAGCCTTCTCAACTGCGGGGATCAGGTTCTCAGGAACGAAGTAAGTGTTGCGCCAGTCACCTTCCGGCCACTTACTGTCCTTCGTTAGCGTT
>DATJKO010000083.1:0-6264 GCA_035491355.1 Pyrinomonadaceae bacterium | reverse complement strand
CGTCGGTTCGGCGATTGTGATTCAAACGGCGTTGATGAAGATCGGCTTCATCTTCGGGGAAAGCGTCGCGGCGCGGATGCAGCCGCCGTTCAACGATCCGGTGATCTGGAACTTTGGAATCCCGTTCGCCGCGGCAGCATTGCTGGTCGCCATGCTGGTTGATACGCAACTGGCTTTCCTGACCGGAATGATCACGGCCCTGTTCGCCGGCCTCCTGGCGCCGACCGGCATGCAAAAGGCTCTGTTTGCGATGGTCTCGTGTTCGGCGGCAGTTTACGGCACCGGCCGTTATCGCGAGCGACAGTCAGTCACGCTGGCAGGCTTGTTGGTCGGCGGCGTGAACGTGGTGATGGCTGTAGCGCTCATTGCTTATTCTCAACAACCGATGACGTGGCGAACGGTGCTGATGGCGATTGCCTGTGGCATCGCCGGCGGACTGTTGACTGCGGTGTTCGCCGCGGGAGGTCTGCCCGTAAACGAATCGATGTTTGGCATCCTGACTGACGTCAAACTGCTCGAGCTTTCAAACGCCGACCTGCCCGTGTTGGGCCAACTCGCGCTGCGTGCGCCGGGAACGAATCAACACTCGCACGCGGTCGGACAACTTGCGGAAGACGCGTGTCGCGCGGTCGGCGCCAATCCCCTGCTCGCGCGTATCGGCGCGCTGTACCACGACATCGGCAAACTCGCCGCGCCGGAGTATTTTGTCGAGAACCAGCAGGGCAACAATCCGCACGATCGCTTGCGGCCGTACCAGAGCGCCAAGATCATCACGAGTCACGTTACTTACGGCGCGCGACTCGCCAAAGAGATCGGACTGCCACAGAAGATCGCCGACTTCATTCCCCAGCATCACGGTACGCGAACCTTGCACTACTTCCTGCGCAAGGCCCAGGCGCAAGCGAAACCAAACGAAAAGATCGACGAAGCAGACTTCCGTTACCCTGGTCCAAAACCGCAGTTTAAGGAAGCGGCGATCATGATGCTCGCCGACTCGTGCGAAGCCGCAGCGCGTTCACTGGCGCGTCCCGATCCTGAGAACATCCGCGCCATTGTCGTAAAGATCGTGGACGCGATCATCAGCGACGGCCAGCTCGACGAGTGCGATATCACCTTGCAGGAGTTGACGACGATTCGCGAGGCGATGATTAGCGCGTTGACGGCCATTTATCACGCACGCATCGACTATCCCGGGTTCAATCCCCCGCCGACTGGTCCAATGCCCACCCTGCCCGCAGGCGACCTTGACAGTGAAGAACGGGGCGTCAGCTACAGCAAACCCTCCGAAATCCCCATCAGCCTTGGCGGCGAAGTCGAAGACGAAGCCATCCCGCGCAAAGTCGGCAACCGGTAGCCGCGAAAAGGCACAACAAAGTACTAAGTTCTAAGGACAAAGTTCTAATGCTTTGAGCTTTGTTCTTTGTGCTTTGTTCTTCGTTCTTTGTGCTTTGTGCGGGTCTTGGTTTTTGTGTTTCTTGTGCCTTTTGCGGCTAAAAGTTGGGCGCCAATTTGGAGTAAGTAGTCCTAAGGTCTTCCGGAAGCACGCGTGTCTCGCCGATGGTCGTCATGAAGTTCGTGTCGCCTGACCAGCGAGGCAGGAGATGGATGTGGATGTGATCGACAACGCCCGCGCCCGCCGCTGCCCCGAGATTCATACCGAGATTAAACCCCGCCGGTGAATAAACCTCACGCAACGCCGTCTGCGCGCGCTTGGTGAGATCCATCATCTCGTCCGTGATCTCTTTCGGCGTCGCATCAAGTTCCCCGATGTGCAGGTAAGGCACGACCATCAGATGGCCGGAGATGTAAGGATAGAGATTCAGGACGACGAACGCGTGTTCGCCGCGATACAGCACGAGGTTCTCTTCGTCGTGCTCTTCCTCGCGCGCAATGCGGCAAAAGACACAGTCGTCCGACTGTGAATCCACTCCTGACGCGATATACCGGGCTCGCCAGGGACTCCACAGTCTGTCCAATCTAAAACACCTCGAGCTGGTTTGCTGCTTAAAGGATGGGCGGTTGACGGTTGTTTCCGCCGAAAGACGGCGACGAACTGGGCGCCGACGCCGGGGATCCGGAATTGTCGTCGTTGATGAGTTCTTTCAGTTCCTTGCCGGGTTTGAAATAGGGGACGCGCTTGGCGGGAATACTCACGGGGTCGCCGGTCTTCGGGTTGCGGCCACGGCGCGCGCCGCGTTCGCGCACACGAAAACTGCCAAACCCGCGCAACTCAATCTTCTCTCCCTGATTCAACGTTTCAATGATGCTTTCAAAGACAATTTCGACTAAACGTTCCGCGTCTTTCTTGGTTAGTTCAGCGGCCCGCGCTACGTCTTCGACGAGTTCTGCTTTTGTCATGCATCACCTCGATAGTGAAAAGAGATGGTCAGCCTAAAACTACTTGTCCTTAAATAGAAAAGCTAGTTAACGTTTTGATAATGGCGAGGTTATGTGTACCGTACACTACCAGAAAATGAACGGGTCGGGCAAGACTAAGCCGTCAGACAAACGGGAACGGTCTGGGGAGTTGGACCAGGGACTATTCGTCCCCGGTCTCCGGTTTACTCAAGCCAAAATCGGCCAGCTCACCCAGTGAGGCCATTCCGCCGCCCGCTTCTGAAGAATAAATCTTGGTATCAATAATCGGTTCGTCTTTGCCGACCGCACGGGCGGAAAGACCGATCTTCTTCGTGTCGGGATCGATGCGCAGGATCTTGAAATCCATCTCCTGTCCCAACTGCACCACATCCTCAGGCTTGGCAATTCGTTCTTCCGAAAGCTCGGAGATGTGACAAAGACCTTCAAGATTGTCGTCGAGCTCGATGAACGCGCCGAAGTTCGCGAAACGCGCAACTTTGCCGTGCACCACGTCGCCCGGCTTATGTTCGTTGGTGAACTTCTCCCACGCGTTCGGTTCGAGGTCTTTGATTGACAACGACAACCGGCGGTTCTCGCTATCGATGCTGGTGATGACGGCGTCGATCTCCTGGCCTTTCTTGAGCACCTCGCTCGGATGCTTGATGCGCCGCGACCAAGAGATGTCGGAAACGTGAACCAGACCGTCAACTCCGTCTTCAATTTCGATAAAGGCGCCAAAGTCAGTCAGATTACGGACGCGGCCGTGAACCCGCGTACCGACGTGATAACGCTCGTGCAACGTCTGCCAGGGGTTCTCCTGCACCTGCTTCATACCGAGGCTGATGCGACGTGCGCGCGGGTCCACGCTGAGCACTTCCACTTCCACTGTGTCGCCGGGATTCACAACCTTGCTCGGGTGCTTGACTCGCTTAGACCAGCTCATCTCCGATACGTGGACTAGTCCTTCGACACCGTTCTCGAGTTCTACGAAGGCGCCGTAATCAGCCACGCTCGCGACCTTTCCGTTTACGCGGCTGCCCACCGGGAACCGCTCTTCGACACTGGACCACGGATCGGGCAACAGTTGCTTATAACCAAGCGACACGCGCTCGCGTTCGCGATCAAACTTCAAGACCTTGACCTGAATGTTGTCGCCAACTCTGAACAACTCATTTGGATTCTGCAGCCGACCCCACGACATGTCCGTCACGTGCAGCAAGCCGTCGACGCCGCCGAGATCCACAAATGCGCCGTAGTCGGTAAGGTTCTTGATCTGACCTTCGACCACGATGTCTTCTTCAATCTGCAGGAGCGTTTGATCTTTGCGACCGGTGTTCTCCTGTTCGATGACTGCCTTGCGCGACAGCACCACGTTCGAACGCTTGCGGTTGAGCTTGATCACCTTGGCTTCGATCACCTGATTACGCAGGCTGTCGAGGTTGCGCACCGGGCGCACGTCAACTTGCGAGCCAGGAAGAAACGCTGCGATGCCGTCGATATCGACTCGCAAGCCGCCCTTGATCCGATCGATAACGCGTCCTTTGACGCTCGAACCGTCACGATAAGCTTTCTCGAGATCGTCCCACGCTTTCATCCGCACAGCATCAGCACGTGAAAGCACCGGCAGTCCATCGGCGGTTTCCATGCTCTTCACGAGCACTTCAACTTCGTCGCCGGCTTTGACTGTTAGTTGACCATTCTCGGTAAACTCGGCGGGGTTAACGATGCCTTCCGACTTGTAGCCGAAATCGATAACGACGCCGCGTTCGCTCAAACCAACGACGGTGCCACGAACGACTTCGCCTTCTTCAAGCGTCGCTTGCTCTTGTTCGAACTGATCGAGAAGTTGCCCGAAGTCAACATCGCCGGCGGCGCGCGATTCATCGGTATCATCAACATCGGGGGTGTGGGTTGTTGCGGGTGCGGGTTGAGAAGCCATGACAGTCTGTTGCGGCGCAGCCTGCGGCTCGCCGGAGGTTGAATTGTTAGCCTCGCTGTTGTTCAGCTTGGGTTGTTCACTAGACATGAATACTCCTGTAGTTCCCCGGTAACTCTTCAGCGCGTGCAAGATCATATCGCGCTTCACTGAACCGTAACAATCAGCGCAGGTCTTCGCTGAATGTCAGACAGTGTCCAGCGGCGATTTGGTTGATTGACCTTGGCGTTGTCGGGATTTGAAGCTGGCGAGGAAGCGAGCCGTTTGGATTTGGAAATGTCAGTTTAATCTGTTTCGATTACCGCCCTGCCGTAGTTACCCCGCTTGGTCCGACAAACACCCGCCGCCTTCTTACCGGGTAGGGCGGCAGAGTACACGGCAGGGTGAGCTATGTCAAGGCAAAGAAGAGGTTTCTGTGACTCTGAAGCGCTATCAGAGTCACAGAAACAGAAATGTTTCAGAGATGCAATTATTGAGCGGAAGAAAGCGCGTCGGTCATCCGCGGAACAACATACACACCCGCGGAGTGAGAACCAACGAAGAGCACGTTCTGATCGGTTGAGTCAAACGCCAACGCCCAGATTCGCTGACTCGGTAAGCGACCGCCCTTGGGATCGATACGCGCCCATGTTTTGCCGCCATCGGTGGTGCGGAAAACGCCGCCGCCGACATCGGTCTGCTGGTACGCGTTTCCGGCAAACACTTCATCGCCGTTACGCGGGTTGATCAGAATACTCGTGAAGTCGCCGAACGGAAGGTTGCCACCGCGCCGGCTCCACGAATTGCCGCCATCATGCGACATGAAGAACGCTTGCTTCGTACCGATGTAGATGCGATCGGGTCGCTGCGGATCCTGCGCAATCACATTGATCGGAACGTCGCGCGGTACGCCTTCAACATTCCGCCACGTCTTGCCGCTATCACGCGAAACCAGTGCGCCCGACTGCGGAGTGCCGACCCAAATCGTTTCGGGATCCTTCGGAGTCGTGGCGATGCAAGTGGTGCGTTGATCGCTCAATCCGTACGAAAGTTTCTGCCAGCCCTTAGCCGGGTCGAGGCTGCGGTAGAGACCGTTGTTGGTCGCCGCCAGGAATCCCGGCTGTCCGCTCGCCGAATCGATCATGTGGACCAACGTATGGACAGCGTCGGCCAGAATCAGATTTGTCTGTTCAGCGTCGGCTGGACCAGCACCAGCCCTAACGCCAAGCGCCGCGAGAGTAATCGCGTCGAGCTTGCCGGTAACCGGCAGATGACGGTCGGTTTGGAAACGTTTGACTGCTGAGGTCGTCGACGCACCGGCTTTACCGTCCGGTTCGCCGAGATTGTAACCAGCTGCACTCAACGCCTCTTGCGCGCTAAGAATTGTCTCGTTCGCTTTCACACCCGGAGTTCTACGTTTCGCTGTGGGCGTAGCGGGCGCTGTCGCTCCTTTTTTCGGAGTGGCCTTTTTCTTTTCAGGAGTGCTTGGCGCCCACACCGGCGTCCACGAAGCGCCACGATCGATCGAGCGATAAACACCGAGGTTTGTGCCGAGGTAAATCAGGTTCGCATCGCGAGTGTCCTGCACGATCGCATACGTGATCAAACGGGACGGCATACTGCGCATGGAGGGACGCCAGGTCTCACCTTTGTCCGTGCTCACGAAAAAGAAGCCGCCGCCGGTGGCGGTATTGATCGTTGACGCGTAAATGCGATTTGGAGTTTCCCTGTCGGCGAGAATCGCGTTAGCGAAGCGGCCGCTGAACCCTCCGTTAGTCGGCGTGAACGACTTGCCGCCGTCGTTGGAAACCATCACGCCGTAGTTGTTGGTTCCGATGTAGATCATGTCCGGACGCGATGGATGCACGGCGATCGAGTTGATCTCGAGTTGGCGCGAAGTGGTTACCATCCACGAATCGGCGTCGCCGCCTTTATCGGATCGCCAGAAACCTTCGGTCGTGCCGGCGAACACCATGTCCGGCACGGAAGGG
>DATJKO010000082.1:0-4184 GCA_035491355.1 Pyrinomonadaceae bacterium | reverse complement strand
GAATGTGGCGCGTGCACCGTGATCGTCGACGGCCGCATCGTGAATAGCTGTCTCGTGCCGGTGGCCCAGGTTCACGGCAGCGAGATCAGGACGATCGAGGCAGTCGCTGTTGACGCACAACTTCACGCGGTGCAGCAGTCGTTCATCGAACACGGCGGGGCGCAGTGCGGGATCTGTACCCCGGGAATGGTGCTGGCCGCGGTCGATCTACTCGAACGCAATCCACAACCAACCGAAAGCGACATTCGCACCGCACTGGCCGGCAACCTCTGTCGCTGCACGGGCTACATGAAGATTTTTGAATCGGTGATTCGGGCCGTGGACAACTCGCGTCGATGAGATCCTTCGTTCCAAACTACCAACTAACCACACCGGGTTCGCTCGCCGACGTTTTGTCTCTGCTGGCGAATGAACCGGGAGTTTGGAAGCCGTTTGCCGGCGGCACCGATCTGATGGTCCTGCTCGAAGCAGGCAAGCTCACGCACCGGAACTATATCAACCTCTGGCCGCTCGCCGAACTTCGCGGCATCGAACCGACTGACACTCATGTCACACTCGGCGCACTAACCACTTACACCGATGTTCTCGAGAATCAAATTCTGCGCCGCGAGTTTCCGATGCTCTGCCAGGCCGCGAGCGAAACAGGCGGACTCGCAATCCAGAACCGCGGCACTCTCGGCGGCAACATCGTCAACGCCTCGCCCGCCGCGGATTCGCCACCGGCGCTACTCGCCTACGATGCCGAAGTTGAGTTAGTCTCCACGCAGGGATCTCGCAGGCTTCCGTATCAGGATTTTCACACGGGCTACAAGCAGATGCTGATGCGCCCTGACGAACTGCTGACGCGGATCCGGCTGCCGCGCAACACCACAGGCGCAACGCATTACTATCGCAAAGTTGGAACGCGAAAAGCGCAGGCTATCTCGAAAGTCTGCTTCGCCGCGATTGGACGATCAAACGACGGTGACATCGAAGATGTGCGAATGGCTGTCGGAAGCGTAGCGCCAATCGTTGTACGCTGCGTCCAGACCGAAGCGGCAATCAAAGGTCAGAAGCCCGACGACACCACGGTGAAATCAGCGCAAGCGAGTCTCTTGCGCGAGATCTCTCCGATTGACGACATTCGATCGACTGCGAATTATCGTCTGCGGGTCGCATCGAATTTGCTTGCCGATTTTTTAGCAACGTTGAGATCGTAACCAGATCCAATGCGAACATACCGCCGCACGCTGCTGCTACTGCTGGCATTAGCAACGCTCGTGGTGCAGGTCTCTGCGCAGGAGCAGGAGGAAGAACAGATCGACCACATCCCGGCGGTGCTCAGCGGATTGCGCGTTAATGCGGCGGAAGGCGAAGTCGTCTACGTGCGTGAGAATGCTAAGTTTGACGCCGAAGCGGGAACGGAGTTGAAGCAAGCGGATTCGGTGCGCACCGGCGCGAAAGGGCGCGCGGAACTGTTGCTGCAACCCGGCAACCTGTTACGAGTAGGCGGCGAAACCGAATGCCGGTTCGTCGACGATCGTTACGACCGGTTGAAGCTGTTGCTGACTAAAGGCTCGCTCACTTTCGAACTGATCAAAAACGATTGGGAGGACACGTCAGACTTTTTCGAAACACTCAAGCAGGGCTTCGAACTGATCAGGATCATTACTCCGAACTCGGAGATCTTCCTGGTCCAGCCCGGGATTTTTCGCATCAACGTCTCAGAGGGTCGCACCGAACTGATCGTCCGCCGTGGTGAAGCGCTGATCGACGGGCGGCGAGTGAAAGAAAAACGCGCTGCAGTGATGGGACGTGGTCCGTTCACGATAACTGAGATCGATACCAAGGTCGAAGACGCGTTCGACGTTTGGGCGCGTGAGCGTTCTGACAAAATCATCGAGATCAACCATGCGCTAAAGAAAGAGGCGCCGTGGGCCAAGAAGAAAGAAGGACGGGAAGGTCTGGTTGATATGCCGCCGTCCGAAGAGCGCGGGGCCAATCCGCGCGTCGTTTTCGCGCGACCCGGCGCGGTGACTTTTGCGGAGTCAGGTGTTGAGTACAGTACAGGACAGAAACCGTGGGAAGAGCTGACCGAAAAAGCCCAGCTTTCCGCAGGGGACAAACTTCGCACCGGAACCCACAGCTTCGCCGAGTTGATGATGTTTCCGGATCTTTACCTGAGAGTCGACGATGATTCGGAGGTTTCTTTCGATCAACTCTCGAACGAGTTGGTTGCGTTCAAGGTCTTGCGCGGCTCTGCGATACTCGACGTCGCGCGCTTCGATCGCAAGGAGCTCCCGGAAATCTCGATCGCTGGACCACTGACCACTGCCTTCGTCGCTGAAGATGGAAACTATCGCATCAACGCGAGGTCGGGCAGCGACGAGATCGTGGTCCGCAAGGGAAAGGTCACCATTCAGGAGCGCTCGATCGGCGGTTGTCGCGTCGTCAGCGGTGGAAACACTTCTGAATGCGACCGGAAGATCATGGACAACTTCGATGTGTGGAGTCAGCAGCGCGGCGAAGGGCAGCACTTCGACGGCAGCGTGATGGCGACGCGTCTGGCCCAATTGCGCCGTCGTCGATTTAGAAACACCGGCTTCTGGTATCAACACCCGGCGAAAGGCGAGTACACATTCGTGCCGTTCTTTTCGACTTACTTTCGCTCGCCGTATGGTGGCAGCTATTCCAGCGTCTTATCGCCTCGACGCTCGTCAATATTTGTTTGGGAGCGTGGTATGTTCACCCCAAGTCGTGCTCCACTGCGCATAATGGCTCCGGTTCGCGCACCCTGACAACCTGTTAAGCAGCAAACTGATCCGTAAGGAAAAAGAAATGACACCTTTCCCTGAAGTAACTTTCAAACGAGGCGCCGTCCGCCCTGTGGAATGCATCAAGGGCGGTTGGAACCTGATTCAAGGTAACTACTGGTTAGTTCTCGGCATGTGCATCGTGGGCTGGATGATTGGCTCCGCGTTGCCGCTGGGAATCCTGATGGGCCCAATGATGTGCGGTCTGTTTCTTACGTTCTTCATGATGCGCCGCGGCGAGCCATATGAATTCGGCACGCTGTTCAAGGGCTTCGAGCACTTTGGTCAAAGCGTCATCGCCACGTTATTCCACGTGATACCAATGATGGCGATCATCATCCCCGCATATTTTCTTTTCTACGTCTTTTTCCTGGTGGCGATCGTCGCACAAGGGAATGAACCGAGTGGTTTTGGGATGCTGGCCGTGTTCGCGCTGATCGGCCTGTTCTGGATTGTCGTGATCGCAGTGCTCATGTTCATCTCGATGGGTTTCACGTTTGTCTACCCGCTCATCGTGGATCGAGGACTCTCAGGTGTCGATGCAGTGAAACTGAGTTTTCGCGCGGCGATGGCGAATTTTGGCGGCTTACTGGGACTGGTTGGCTTGAATTTCCTGTTGAGCATCGGCGGGTTGTTGTTGTGTATTTTCGGCGTGTACCTGGTGATCCCCATCAGTTATTCCGCAGTTGCGATCGCTTACGAACAGGTGTTCGGCTTGCGCGAGGGGCCGCCGGTGCCCAAGGTGCCTCCACCGCCACCGGTCTTCACCTGAAACACAATGGCGTCGGCTGATTTGGTCATTCGCGGACGAAACGTTGTGTTGCCCGATTCGATCGCGGCCTGCTCGATCCATGTTCGCGACGGGGTGATTGAGTCGGTGCGTGACTACGACGACGTCAGCGGCGATTGCGAGTTGGTCGAAGCGGACGAAGATTCGGTAATCATGGCCGGACTCGTCGATACGCACGTACATGTCAATTCGCCGGGACGCACGGAGTGGGAAGGATTTCAGAGCGCAACTCAGGCGGCCGCCGCTGGTGGGACGACCACGATCGTCGACATGCCGCTGAATTCGATTCCGGCAACGACGAGTTTGGCGGCGTTCAATGCGAAGCTGGCTGATGCGCGTGACCATTGTTTTGTTGACGTCGGGTTTTGGGGTGGCGTCGTGCCGGGTAACACCGCTGAGCTCGAACCAATGCTCGAAGCCGGCGTCGTTGGTTTCAAATGCTTTCTGGTGCCGTCCGGTGTTGACGAGTTTCAGTATGTTACCGAGCCAGACCTCCGAGAGGCGATGCCCGAGCTGGCGCGACTCGATGCGCTATTGATCGTGCATGCGGAGTTGCCCGGGCCGATAGACTGCTGTTCGACAACTGGATCCAGTGCTGATTA
>DATJKO010000081.1:0-5373 GCA_035491355.1 Pyrinomonadaceae bacterium | reverse complement strand
AATGCTCGGCGGCGGCGCGCGTGCCGCCGGTAGTTCCGCTGAAACTGCCGGCATTCTGATCACGATTGCGACAGCGCTGCTGAACTTTGGCCTCCTACCTGGTTTGACTGGATTGACGCTCGGAAAGTGGGCCACCGGGTTACGCATCGAGCGAAACAGCGGCGGCGATATCGGCCTGGGACGAGCATTTCTGCGTCACTTCATCGGTTATCCGCTTTCTTTGGCCTTGTTCGGCATCGGTTTTCTGATGGCGGTTGTGTCCGTGCACGGCAGAGGTTTGCACGATATCATTGCCGGCACCATCGTCGTTCGTGAAGGTTCTCTGTAGGTTGCTTGATGCTGCTCGTGCCCGGCCAATAAACTCTTAAACAATGTCAGAGCTCATAGTTAAGTATCCCGATCGCACTCCCGACCATTTCCCGCTGGGACGTCTACGCATCACCATCGGACGCTCCGCGCGAAACGATCTCTGTATTCCCGATCCATTTGCCTCGCGTGTACACGCGGAAGTGCGACGCGAGGGCGACGAGTATGTGCTCCAGGATCTTGGTTCGGCGAATGGCACGCTTTACAACGGAGCGACGGTTGAGGGTGTGATTCATCTGCGGGCCGGCGGGCGGATTCAGATTGGCGAAACGGAGATCGTGTTTGACGATGGCACGTACAACTCCGGTATGGGCGCCACGATGATCACCGACAATTCGGGAACCTCGCTTCCGGAAGCGACGATTGCCCTCGCTTCCGGTGATCGCACGACCTCCGGACTGCTCGAAGCAATCGAAGGCGCACGGACCAATCCCGAACAAATCGCTGCCACCGCGACGGCAGTCGCTCCGAAAGCTAAACACGGCGACTTGCTGGCCCTGATCAGTAAGGTGGGTATCACGTTGCTCTCGTCGGCGACGTTGAGTGAAACGCTCGAACAGATCGTGACGCTGGTGTTCGAAGCTGTTCCTGCTGATCGTTGTCTGATCATGATGCGCGACGAGGGCAGTGAGGATCTGCGCGTCGCTGTGGCGCGTTTGCGAGATCGAGTTGGGGAAGTTGGAGAGATTCGCGTCAGTCGCAACGTGCTTGATGAGGTTGTGATTCGTGGTAAGTCGGTGTTGACGTCCGACGCGCAACACGATCCGCGGTTTGCGAGCGGGACGATGGTGTTGCAGGGGGTGCGATCCGTGTTGGCTGTGCCACTCGGCGTTTCCGACAAAGTGTTTGGGATCATCTACGCCGATTCGCCGATCGCTGAAGGCCGGTTTACTGAAGACCATCTGAAGGTTTTGACGACGCTTGCTTCCGTGGCTGCGATCCGAGTTGAGAATGCGCGGCTTGTGGAAGCGCGACTTGAACGTGAGCGTTTTGAGCGCGAGTTGGCGCTCGCGAGTGAGATTCAGCAACGGTTTCAACCGACTGCGCCACCGCACATCGCCGGCTACGAATTGCAGGGGATTAGTTTTCCCTGTTACGAGATCGGCGGCGACTATTACGACTTCATCGAACGTGAAGATGGACGGCTGGTGATTGCGCTGGGCGACGTGTCGGGCAAAGGAACTGCGGCGGCGTTGCTGATGTCGTCCTTACATGCGGCGATTCACGCGCAGTCGGCGTCGCACGATTCGCTGGTCGCGACGATCTCAGCTGTTAACCGCTATTTGGCAGACAACATTCCCGCGAATCGGTTTGTCACGTTGTTTTATGCGGAGTTGGAGCCTGAGTCGGGATCGTTGGCGTTTCTCAATGCCGGTCACAACCCGCCGTTGATCGTTCACAATGCCGGTACCGTTGAGCAACTTGCGTCCGGTGGTCTGCCGCTGGGGATTAAGCGCGATGCGGAGTATCGCGAGGGACGGACGCAGTTGCAGCCTGGTGACGTGCTGGTGATCTACTCTGATGGTGTGACTGAAGCTGTCAGTCCGACTGGTGAGGAGTTCGGCCCCACGCGCCTGTACGAAGTCGTCTCGCGCAACGTCGAGGCTTCCGCGGCCGGCATCCGCGACCGCATCGAGTCGTCCCTAACAAAATTCGCCCAGGGCACCAGCGCCGCCGACGACATAACGTTGGTGATTGTGAAGCGCCAGGTTTAATTAGTCACTGTTCCAGCGTCCTCTGCCCGCAACTCGTTTAAGCGCATTTCCGCAAGCGTTTTCTTAGCTCGTTTCTCAGCCCGCGCGAAGGGTGTTGGGGACATCTTTTCTTTCAGGCTCTTGAATGGCTTAGCCATGACTACTTGCTCACTTTCGATAAACCATCGACGTGGGTATCGTACAACGACCTAAGCGTTTTCATTTCGTTTTCCTACTCCACTGAATAGATGTAGTAGTGTGCCGACGGCGATCAGGATCACGCCCTGCTTCGAGAAGGGCGCGTAGAGTCCGTTCAGGTGGGGTTCGTAGAAGAAGCCGATGGTGAATAGCACTGGCGCGATTGTAATCAAAACAGAGCCGGCGATTTGTAATACACGGCGCACGGTGCCGGCACGATAGGTGAAGTAAATGCCAAGCCCGAGATGAAGCAGGCCGGACATCAGAATGAAGATGTGGCGCGTGCGGTAGAGCATCCTTGGTCCATCCGCCATGTACGCGAGGTGCTCGTGATAGCGATCCATGTACTGGCCCGTTAGCAGGAAGACCACCAGCAGTATGAGTCCAAAGATCAGATGAAAGCGCTTCATGTTGATTCTTTCAAACTGCGTTTCTGATGAGCCGTGGATGATACGCTTTCCCAGCGGCTTCGTGTGATAATTCCGCCCCAGTATGGATCCGGATACCGACATCGGCGGGGCGCACCAGCGTTTCCCCGTCACGAACCAGTCAGCGATAGCAGCCGCGCGCAGTGAAGATCAGGTGGTGCGGCAACGCGCCTTCGACACCATCCTCAATAGCTATTGGAAACCCACGTACAAGTACATCCGACTGAAGTGGCACGCAAATAATGAAGACGCCAAAGATCTGACGCAAGGCTTCTTCGCCGACGCTTTCGAGAAGAACCATTTCGCCCACTACAACGCACGCAAAGCGAGCTTTCAAACTTTCCTGCGCACTTGTCTGGACGGCTTCGTCGCCAACGAGCGCAAAGCGGGAAAGCGTCTCAAACGAGGCGGCGACGTCAACCATTTCCAATTCGACTTCCTCAGCGCCGAAGACGAGATCGCGATGCAGGCCATGCAAGCGAACGATCTCAACGCCGAAGACTACTTTCATCGCGAGTGGGTACGCTGGATGTTCACGATGTCCGTGGACACTCTGCGTCAACGATACGAAGCGTCAGGACGCCAGGTCCATTTTCAGCTGTTCGAAGCTTACGATCTCAACGACGACGACACTTCAGTCTCCTACGCCTCCCTCGCAGAGACTTTCGCCCTCGAACCAGCGACAGTGAATAACTACCTCGCTGCCACACGTCGCGACTTCCGTCGCATCGTGCTCGACAAACTGCGCGAGATTACTGCCACTGACGAAGAGTTTCGCACTGAAGCACGCTCGCTACTCGGAGTTGACGTGAAATGAAGTGGCTGTCAGACAGCAAACTGACTCACCTACGCGCGGTCGTCGGCAATCCTGACTTCAGCGGGACCAAGTACAGTTTCGTCAAAGAACTCGCACGCGGCGGCATGGGGACGGTCTATCTCGCGGAAGACACGGAGCTCAATCGCCAGGTCGCGATCAAAGTCCTCAGTACGCCCGAGATGACCGAAGACCTGCGCCGGCGCATGATTCGCGAAGCACAGATCATCGCGCGACTCGAACATCCCGGTATCGTGCCCGTTCACGACGTCGGTGTTTTACCTGATGGGCGCGTCTACTACGCGATGAAGTTTGTGCGCGGCGAACGACTCGACGAATATGCGGCTCACACAAGCTCGACGCGAGAACGTCTGCGAAAGTTTCAAGCCGTCTGCGACGCGGTGGCGTTTGCACACGCGCACGGCGTGATTCATCGGGACTTGAAACCGCAAAACATCATGATCGGATCCTTCGGCGAAGTGCTGGTGCTCGACTGGGGCGTCGCGAAGATCCTGCGCGAAGCCAAAACCGAAGACGCGTCGGAAGCGGACACCTTAATACTGCCCGCAGTCGGTGATAACCAAACAATCGATACAGCGCATGGCACGGTGATCGGCACGCGCCAGTACATGTCTCCCGAGCAGTCGCGCGGTGAAATCGATCAACTCGACGAGCGATCCGACATTCATTCACTCGGCGCGGTGTTCTATTTTCTGCTGACAGACCAGGCGCCGAGTGACGGTCGGCCACGCGCGGTGAACCCGAAAGTCGGTAAACCCGCCGAGGCGATCTGTCTGAAAGCGATGGCCCACGCACGTTCGCAGCGCTACGACAGCGCCGCGGAACTGTCAGCCGACATCGGACGTCTGCTGGACGCCGAACCTGTTTCCGCCTATCGCGAAAACGCGTACGAGAAGGTCAGCCGGTGGGTCGGCAAGAACCGTTTTCTGGTGCTGTTGGTGCTCGCGTATCTGCTAATGAGAATTTTTTTCATTTTCACCTCGCGCAGTTAAAGGAATCGCCCGCGACGTTTAATAGAAGGATAGGACGGAACACTTTCCATTGGTCATTTGTCATTTTCCATTTAGTTAAAGAAGGCGCTTCATCTTCAAATGACCGATGACAAACGACAAATGACAAATGGAAAATGAACCCCTCAAAGGAGAAATGCTCATGTCGAAACCGCTTATTGGAGTAATACTCGGCGCCGTGCTCGGTGCCATCGATGGCCTCACCGCGTGGTTCACGCCGGCCGTTCGCGATCAACTCGGCGGCATCGTGATTGGCTCGACGGTGAAGGGAATCATCGCCGGCATCGCGATCGGGTTTTTTGCAAAGAAGTTTCACTCGCTGCCGCTCGGAATACTGTTTGGTCTAATCGTCGGCGCGTTCCTCGCGTTTCTGATCGCTTTGATGCAGGGTGGCTATTACTTCGAAATCGTCCTGCCTGGCACGCTGGTCGGATTGATCGTCGGGTTTGCGACGCAGAAGTACGGCAATTCGCCATCACCCGCGAATAGCTAGTGAGTCTGTTGGCCCAATTATTCTTAAAGGAGAAATGGATACATGGCTAGAGTTGTGCATTTTGAGATACACGCGGCCGATCCGGACCGCGCCGTCAACTTTTACAAGAAGCTCTTTGACTGGCAGTTTCAGAAGTGGGAAGGGCCGATGGACTACTGGCTCATTACGACTGGACCAAACGAGCAGCCTGGGATCAACGGCGGACTCGTGCGACGACAAGGCGAGATCGACGGACAAGCTGTGATCGCTTACGTTTGCACGGTCGATGTCGCTGATGTCGACGCTTCAACGAACACGGCGACGTCCAACGGCGCGCAGGTGGTACTGCCGAAGATGGCGATCCCCGGAG
>DATJKO010000080.1:0-11989 GCA_035491355.1 Pyrinomonadaceae bacterium | reverse complement strand
AAACGCTCGCGATAAGGCCGTTGGTGGTGTTGTTCGAGATGCGGCTGTCGGCGACTGTCACAAAGCTGTTGCTCGCGGCATTGACGCCGGTTCCGTTTCCTTCGATGTTCGAGTTGCGGATGTTCGCGACGGCGAAGCCGGCGGTTGTGTTGACGCGGACGCCAGTGATGGTCTTGTGGATCATCGTGTCGCTCACGAACAGATTGCAACTGGCAGCAGTGGCAACTCTGATGCCCATGCCGGAGTTAGTTCCGTCGCCGGTGAAACCGTCAATTACGGAGTCTTCAACCCAAACGTTATTAGCGGCGAGGATGCTGATGCCGTTGATTCCGGTCGATACTCCATTGATATCCAAAGCCCGAAGACGAACCGCCTTGCGGACGTCATTGACGTCGGTGATGTTGATGATGATGCCGTTCACCAGCGACGCGATGATCGAACCATAACCGGCGCCGTGGGTGCCGTTGATGTAGATCGACTTCGTGATGGTGACTGCACCGTACCCGCCTGGATCGAGAACACTGATTTCACCGTCTTTGGCGGTCTTCGAGATTGCGCCCGCAAATGTTTTGCAAGGAGCAGTGCGGCTGCAGGGGTTAACGTCGTCGCCCACGCCGGATACCCAGGTGCGGGTAGCTTGGGCTTGAGCGGCCGAGGCTAGGGCCAACACGAAACTAAAAACTAAGAGCGCCTTGAGGGAGGGGTAGATTCTTGTCATTTTACTGTCTCCTTTAGTGGGTTGACTGCGGGTCGAAACAGTTCAAACAGCCTGCACAGCTTACACAGATCGGGCAAAAAGAGAAATTCCCCGCACGCTCATAACGAACGTGCGGGGAACTCTGCAGCTTAGCCTGAGAAGACGACTGCGTTAGTGAACGGTGACGAGACCACCTCCGGGCGCGCCCGGTGTGGTGTTGCCTGCGTTCCTGTTCTGACCGTCGGTCTGAATTTGGGCCGTCGTGCCCGCAAAGCCGGTCGTGTTATAGACGACAACATTGCTCAACGCTTTCACGGCTGATCCGGCGGCTGCATTGATTCCCGTAGCATTATTCGAGATCGTGTTGCCCTCGGCAGTGAGGTTGGCGCCGGAAACGCTCGCGATAAGGCCATTGGTAGTGTTGTTTGAGATGCGGCTGTCGGCGACTGTCACAAAGCTATTGGTCGAGGCGTCCACACCAGTACCGTTTCCTTCGATGTTCGAGTTGCGAATATTCGCAACCGCGAAACCCGCCGTGGTGTTAACTCTGACACCGGTGATGGTCTTGTGGATCATCGTGTCGCTCACCAACAGATTGCAGCTCGCGGTAGTGGCGACGCGGATTCCGATACCGCTCGTGGTTCCGTTGCCGGTGAAACCGTCAATGACGGAGTCTTCAACCCAGACGTTATTGGCGGCGAGAATGCTGACGCCGTTGATGCCGGTCGATGCGCCATTGATATCGAGCGCACGAAGGCGAACAGCCTTCCGCACATCGGCTACATCCGTGATGTTGATGATCACGCCGTTCACCAGCGAGGCGATGATCGAACCATATCCGGCGCCGTGGGTGCCGTTGATGTAGATCGACTTCGTGATGGTAACTGCACCATACCCGCCTGGATCGAGAACACTGATCTCACCGTCTTTAGCGGTCTTCGAGATTGCGCCCGCGAAGGTTTTGCAGGGAGCAGTGCGGCTGCAGGGGTTAAGGTCGTCGCCGACACCGGATACCCATGTGCGGGTCGCCTGGGCTTGAGCGGCCGAGGCCACAACTAACATGAAACTAATAACGAATAACGCCTTGACGGTGGGGTAAAACTTAATCATTTCAAATCTCTCCTTTAGTGTGGTGGAGGTGCTGGGGGGTATCCAGAACCGCAAGTCCGGCGACTCGCGCGCCGGCATTGATCCCATGGTGAATTGAGATATTGGCCAATAGCCATGCGTACATACCCAGTAAACCCTTGTCCTTATTGTTTTAGAGCGAAACGAGCGACGTCCAAAAACGTCGGGAGAGACGTCACTCGTTTCGCCGATGTCAACCCTACTTGAACTTGAAGTTCGCCACGTGAACGCTGCCGTCATTCAAGGTAATGATTAGTTGACGACAGGTTCCCGCCCACGAGCTTTCGGTCTTCCAGACGTAGTTGTACTGACCTCCGCTGTAGCTGAGGCTGCTGCCTCCAGCGTTGAGAGTTTCAGTAACGTCCACACCTGGATCGTTGGTGTTGCAATTGAGTGAGACTGAATACGGGTTGTTGGCGGCAAAGATACTCAAGCCCTTGTCCCCGCTCAGACTGAATTTCACCGGAACCGCTTTGCCCGCATTGACGGAGTTAAGCGTCGGGGCATTGCTTACCGGTGAGAAGAACCCTGTGAAGATGTAGCGCACCGTTACAGTAAATGAGCATTCGGAGTGATTTCCCGCGGCATCTGTCGCCGTGACGGTGACAGTGGTGGTACCGACTGGGAAGACCGAGCCCGATGCCTGACTGTAATTGACAGTTGGTGACGACGAGCAATTGTCCGTCGCCGTAGCGGCTGGGTAAGTCACCGCCATCGACGTGTCGGAACTATTTGCGGGCAGGAAGACTTCGATGTTCGACGGACAACTGATAACCGGAGCCGTTTGATCGGCGACGGTCAGGGTTGTCGTAGTCGTAGTCGTGTTTCCGGCGCCGCCGTTATTACTCGAGCCATCATTTGCGGTCAGCGTGATCGTGTGTGTGCCTAAGCCCACCGGAGTTCCCGGCGCCGGGCTTTGCGTCACTGTGATCGGATGCCGATCCGCGCATGCCTCGCTGGTGTCAGAGCCGGAGCAGGCGCAGTTGTCGGACACCGTTGCGGTGGTCGTGAAGTCAGGAATGACAGCCTGACAGCTCGCGTCTGCCGCGATGGTTTGCGGCGAGACACTGATCACCGGTGGTGTCACGTCGTTGACAGTGATCGTTTGGGTACACGAAGCACTGCCCGTTCGCGCTGCTTCCTCATCTTCCGCGGTTGCGAATGGTCCAGGCGAACTATGCGAGTAAGCGGTCCACGTAACTGTCGAAAGACCAGCCGAGAACGGATCTTCAACAGTCTTGCGTGTGCAAACTCCGTTTACGTCGCAGTTGTACAACGACTTGCCGTCGCTGCGGACACCCGTGACCGTTACGTTGTCGCCACCCGTGGTGGGATCGGTCAATGCTACTGAAGCCTCGCAACTTGCATTCGCGTTGACTTCAACACTGGCCGGACAACTGATGGTCGCCGGATTGCCGCCTGTATCTTCAATCGTGACGGTGAAGCTACAGCTGCCACCACCGGTTGCCGAGTTAACGGTGACGGTGGTCGTGCCGACGGGGAAGAACGAGCCTGAAGCCGGAGTTGCCGTAACGGCGCCGCAATCGCCTTCCGGTTCGGCGGCGTCGAAGCTCACCATCGCGCCGCGCTCACCGTTAACCGTGGTGTTTGCATTCGCGTTGATGTTGTCCGGGCAAGCGAGCGTGCAGGCGACTGGAGCGCCAACGGTGAGGATAGTTAATTCACCGGTGGCGGAGTTGTCTGCGCCTCTTAGTTCGTTCGTGTCGCTGGTGATGCTGGCCGAATAGGTCGTCAGAGTTTCTGCTGCAACGCCGTTTGTGTGATACACGGCGGTGAAGTTAGCTCGGGCGCCACGCGGCAAACTGGCAATCGTGCAGTTCGAATCAGTGCACGTGAAACTCGGACCAGAAGTCTGAGACAACGATACAAAGGTCGTCGCGTCAGGAGTCAGGTCCGCCAGTTCGACGTCGGCGGCTGCGTCGGGACCAAAATTCGAGACACTGATCGTAAAACTCACGTCAGTGTTTTCGTTGACTTTGCTTTCACCCGCTGCCGGAAACTTGTAAACGGAAACATCAGCCGTCAACACTTCCGGATCGTGGATGGTGAACTTTGTAGTTGCGACCGGAGCGCTGTCCGTGTCGATACTCGAGATTACCCACGTGCCGCTGTTATTGAGCGTCACGCCTCCGAGTGTCGAAGTCGGCGTCAGCAGTAACGAATCATTCTGCGTGGCGCTGGTCAGCATTGTTTCACGGGCCAAAAATCCATCGGTGTGACCCCACACGAGCCGTTCGTTAGCGCCGAGGGGCGCGTTCGAAACGACGGCGCAGACCGTCTCACCGAAATTGAAGTCAGTTTTTGGCGTCGTGCAGTCTTCCGCGTAGGTGGCGATAGTTTCGCCGGCCGGTGCCTGGGGAAGAAAGAGGTTAAAGAAACGTCCACCCGGCAAATCGATTGGCCTTGTGAGTTTTCGCAGCAGGGAATTGTCCTTGCGTGCCACTTCGTTCAGCCCTGGTTGTCCACCAGCATTCGGGTGCATCAACTGTAATGCGTAATCGGGCTGAGAATTGGGCCACTCTTTTTTCGAAAAGTTTGCCGAGGTTGTGTTTAAAAGCGAAGTGAGGATTGCCAAGCCGAGGACGAGAATCGCCGATAAGAAGCTTAACCGCCGTATGCGAACCATCCGGCGACTCTGCTTGCTACCCGGCTTTATCAACTGTGTCGATAAATTTGGGGTCATAATTTGATCCTTCTTCACCTGTAACTTTGGTGAATTCGCAAGCACAAGAAATTTTCGCCAGAGACTTCGCTACTTCTGAAGTATGACTTGTAGGGCGGCGCCATCGCTGACGTTGCCGAGCAACCTGTTGTTACCGGAAGAGCGCAAGTTAGCTTGCGGTGCGGCACTCACGATAGCGGTGGTGTTGTTTTCCAAAACTGAACTGGAGAGGTTGATGATCCCGCTCGCGCCGACGTTAATGGCGGTCGGGTTGTTATTGATCATCACGTTGTCAAAACTTCCAGTCGGCGTGCCCGAGCCGGTGATACTGACTCCGGTAGACGTGCACAGATTGATGAGGGAGTTACGAATGCTGACGAACGCGTTGTTGCCGATGACGGCTCCGGTCGGCAATCCTTCGAGTCTGACGTTGTCGAGCACTCCAGCTACGAAACCGGTGGTTGTCGCCACGCTGATTCCAGTGACGGCGCACGTCTTGATGTTGGTGTCTTTAACGAAGACGTTACCGGCGGTGGCGGTCAACGCCACGATGATGCCGTTACCATTTCCGGCGGTGTTGTTACCCTGCCCGTAGATGTTGCAGTTTTCGACGTGAAGTGCTTTTCCGGCGATGTAGCGAATTCCATTCAGGCCCGTCCCGGCGCCGTTGATGGAAATGTTGCGGATATAGACCACGTCGTTCGCACCGGCATTAACGATGATGCCGGTGACGCCGGAGTTGAGAATCGCGGCGAGCGTACCGTCGCCATTGATCGTGAGGGCTTTCGTAATGTTTACAGCCCCGAAACCGCCTGGGTCGAGAACTGAAATCTCGCCGGAAGGGGCGGTCTTCGAAATTGCACCCGCGAAAGTTTTGCAGGGTGCGGTGCGGCTACAGGGATTGGCATCGTCGCCGACACCAGACACCCAAGTGCGCGTTGCCTGTGCATTTGCGATCGAGCTTATGCCGAGAGTCAGGACAGTAAGCGCTAAACAGTTAACTAAAAGGCGGGCCTTACTCATTTTAGAATCTCCTTAAAGGGGTTAAAGGATTTACACTGACGGCGAAGTGGCGGAAGCGAGGGTTACGTAATGAGACGTGCTGTCACTGAAAACTGACGTGCAGTCTAGAATCGATTCAAAAGATCTCTTACTGCTTTTGAAGGCGCAGTCTTTTACTACATGTGTTGGGCTAAGTCAACAAAATCTTGTGGTCTTTTTCCGGAAAGTTCGCGCAAAAATTTTATGACCTGATTCGATGCGAAAATAGGGAGTGCGTGAGGCGTAGTTATGGTCTATTTTGTTACTGTTCTATTCAAGTTTTTGCTTTTGTAGGGGTACATGCGAAAAGTCTTTGTGACCGGTGGTGCGGGCTTTATTGGATCAGCCTTCATTAGGTTGGTCCTCGATGAATCCCGCGAGTGTTTTGTAACCAACTTCGACGCGCTTACCTATGCGGGTAACCCCGAAAATCTTCGGGGCCTGGACCAAAAGCGCTATCAATTTGTTCACGGCGATATCGCGGATCGCGAGGCAGTGATGCAGACACTCGACGACAGTTTCGATGCGGTCGTCAACTTCGCTGCTGAATCACATGTGGATCGCAGCATAACTTCCGCTGACGAGTTTCTGCGCACGAATGTTACGGGCACGCAGATTCTGCTCGACGTGGCCCGCGCAAAAGGCGTGAAACGTTTCGTTCAAGTATCGACTGATGAAGTGATGGGAAGTTTGCCGGAAGACGACGACACTTTTTTTACGGAAGAGTCGCCGTTTGCTCCGAACAGTCCTTACGCGGCTTCGAAAGCGGCGGCCGAACATCTCGTACGCGCCGCACATCACACGTTTGGTTTAGACACGGTCGTCACGCGTTGCGGTAACAACTATGGACCACGCCAGTTCCCCGAAAAATTTCTGCCACTCGCGATCGCAAATGCGATGAGCGATCAAACGATTCCGGTTTATGGCGATGGGATGAACGTGCGCGACTGGATCTTTGTGGAGGATCATTGTCGCGCGATCCTGGCTGCGTTGGAACGAGGCAAGGCAGGTGCGGTCTACAACATCGGCGCGCGCAATCCGCGACGCAATCTCGACGTGGTGGAGTCGTTGCTTGACGCGTTGGGTAAGCCGCGCAGCTTGATCAAGTTTGTCGCCGATCGCCTGGGCCACGATCGTCGTTATGCAATCGATTCGACGCTGGTTGAATCAGAGCTTGAATGGCGACCGCAAGAAACGTGGGCCAGTGGTCTGGCTAAGACGATCGAGTGGTATCGCGAGAACAGCAGTTGGTTGGAGCACACGCGGAGCGGCGCGTATCGCGACTACTACCGTCTCCAGTACGGAACTGAGGTTAACGCTCGTTGAAGATTCTAATCACGGGGGCCGGCGGCCTGGTTGGTCGTGCTCTTGCTGAACACTGTCGCCTGCAGGGTGACGAAGTGTTCGCTTACGATCATCAGTCGCTTGATATCGCGGATCCGCAGAAGGTTGACGCACTAGTTTCGGAACGCCGGCCTGACGCAGTGATCAATTGTGCGGCATGGACCAACGTTGACGCCTGTGAAAGCGATCCTGAGAAGGCGCGAAACGTAAACGCGCTGGGTCCGGAAAACCTCGCGCGTGCGAGTCGTCTCGTTGACTCTGTCTTTATCACGATCTCAACTGATTACGTCTTCGACGGTGACAAGACTGGTTTCTACACACAACGCGATCAGCCGCGACCGATCAGCGTCTATGGACACTCCAAGCTCGACGGCGAGCGCCTGGCCCAGGCGGAGTATGGGCGAACGATCGTCGTCCGCACGGGTTATATCTTCGGTCTCGGCGGCACAAATTTCTTGAGCACGGTGTTGGCCCGAGTCCAACGTGGCGAATCGCTGAAGGTGATTAGCGACAGCTATGGCACACCCACCTACGGTCGCGACCTGGCCGCGCGTTTACGCGAGCTTGCCGCGATTGACTTGCCCGGGATTTATCACGTTGTGAATTCAGGCGCAGGAGCCAGTTTCAGGACGTTTACTGATGAGGTTTTGCGATTGGCAAATAATCCCCCTGCCGTGATTGAATCTGTGGCGATGGATTCTCTTCCGCGACCCGCTCCCCGTCCGCGAAACTCCAAATTGAAATGCCTGCTCTCCGACGCCATTGGATTGCCCCAGCTGCGCCCGTGGCAGGAGGGTTTGGCGGCTTTCACTAAGGAAACAGGGATGTGACAGATGGCTTGCCTCACGGCGAGTCTCTGTTATTATTCTCCCTCTGACACTGCCCCCGATTTCTTGACTTTGACTGTTACCGCAGACTGATAGCCCGGATAAAAAGATGTCGCAAGATAACCGCTTAATGCCGATGCCCACTGTCGAGCGTACCCTCGATAGACCACTCAGCGATATTGGACAGCTCAGGTCCTATGGGCCAGCAGCCAGCGAACCGAGTCAGATTCGCGATTATTTGTTCATCGTGCTGAAGCGCAAGTGGCTCATTCTGAGTCTCTGCCTCGTGGTCACTTCGCTCGTCGCGATCCAGATGTTTCGCCAGCCGTCGATCTACGAGGCCGTGACGACGATCAGGATCCAGCAAAAACAGCCCAGTGTCCTGCAGACAGGCCAAGGCTTTATGGTGAGCGCGCCGCAGGACCCGAATTTCTGGGGTACGCAGATCAAGTTGCTCGAGAGTAATTCGCTCGCACGCCAGGTTGCCCTCAGTCTCGACTTGCAAAATAACCCGACTTTCTTTGGTGGTGCATCGCAGGGAGGAGTCTTCTCAGCCCTGAAGCGCATGGTTTCAGGCGATCAGAAGAAACTGAGCAAAGCGTCGCCCGCAGTGGCGGACAAAGGGTTGAGCGTTGTCGGCGAAGCGCAAATGAAAGACGAACCGTTGTCGCCGGAAGAACTGGCAGCGCTGGAGCCTTATGAAGATGCCATCATCGGCGGCGAGAGTGTTGATGGCATCGTGGGCACGAATCTTTTCCGCATTAAATATGTGCATACCGATCCGGAGTTGGCCCAGAAGGTCGCCAACACCATCGCCGAGGTCTTTCGTTCAAACAACGTCGAACGTCTCACCGCAAACTCAACCAAGGCGGAAGACATTCTGGCCAGGGAAATAAACAAACTGCAGGACCAAAACCGCAGGGATCAGGAAGCGCTCTTCAACTTTGCCAAGCAAACAGGTATTCAGCCGACGCCTGACCGGACGCTGGACGTCGAGGGGCAACGACTCGCGGACCTCAGTTCCCAGGTACTGCAAGCGGAAAACCTGCGCAAAACCAAGCAGGCGATACTGCTAAGCGCTAAAGCGAGCAAGGACGTTCTCAGCATTCCCGAAGTGCGGAAGTCGGAACGAATCGCCGGTATTCAAGATCGGCTGTCGTCGCTCGAAGAACGAAAGGCAGCGCTGGAGGTCACCTACACCAAAGAATGGCCAGAGGTTAAGAAGTTGCAGGTGTCCATCGACCGCTTAAAGGACGAACTGAACGCCGCAACTCAGGAAGCGATTAACAGTCTGCAGGCTGAGTTCGAAGCGGCGAAGGACCACGAGCAGAGCATTGCGCAGCGATACCAGCAGCAGCGCGCCGTCACCGACCAGCAAACGCGCGATCGGATCGAGATGAGTGTGTACACTCAGCGGCTCGAAGCAAACAAACAGCAGCTGGCTATCATGAACCAGAAGATGCACGACGTGCAGATCGCGCAGGGCGACAAGGGCAGTGAAGTCAGTATCGAATCCTACAGCCGTGTGCCCCGTTCCCCGGTCGGCCCACCACGCATACGCAACGTCATGATCGCGTTTATTCTGTCGCTGGTCGCGGGTATCGGTCTTGCTTTCCTGCTTGACTTCCTCGACGACACAGTCAAGTCGCTCGACGATGTGGATCGTTACGTTCACCTGCCGGCGTTGGCGATGATTCCGGCTAATCGCGGTGCGACGAAGTTGAAGGGTTTGGCGCCGATGCATGCCGCCTCTTCAGATACCACAGCCCTGGCGATGATCGACGACGTGCGATCGCCGATTGCAGAGTCGTATCGACACTTGCGCACGTCGTTGTTGCTTTCGTCCGCGGGTCAACCGCCCAAGACGATCCTCGTTACTTCGAGTCAACCTTCGGAAGGCAAGACGACCACCGCGATCAATACCGCATTCATGTTGGCGCAGACAGGCGCCGAGGTGTTGATTATCGATTGCGACTTGCGGCGGCCGCGGTTGCACACGCAGTTTGAAGTGGCGAATTCAAAAGGTTTGACGACGTGGCTCTCCGGCGAGCGCGACCTCGACAACTTGTTGCAGGTTTATCCGAAGACGCCGAACCTCAAGGTTCTGACGTCAGGTCCGGTGCCGCCGAATCCGGCTGAGTTGCTGGGATCGGAAGAGATGCGACGATTGTTAGGCCAGCTCAGCGAACGCTTCGCGCACATCATCATCGATTCACCGCCGGCGATTTCGTTTACCGACGCGTCGATTCTTTCGACGATGGTTGACGGCGTGATGCTGGTCGTCCATGGCGGCCGCAGCTCGCGTGCGGTTGTGCGTCGCGCTAAGCAGCAGTTGCTCGACGTCGGCGCGCACATCTTCGGCGTGGTGCTGAACAACGTGAAGCTGGAGCAGCAGGACTACTACTATTCGGGCTATTACTCGAATTACTATTCGACGGAAACCGATAGTGGTCGAGGCGCCTCGGCAGGCGAAACCGTTTAAGCAAACTGAGCCTGCGGCTCTGCCGATTGAATGTGAGTAGCAACTGCGGCTCTGCCGGTTGAATGTGAGTAGAGCCTGCGGCTTGCCGCCGAATGGGAGTAGAGACCGCGGCTCTGCCGATTGAATGTTAGTAGAGCCTGCGGCTTGCCGCCGAATGGGAGTAGAGACCGCGGCTCTTCCGGTTGAATGTTAGTAGAAACTGCGGCTCTGCCGGCTGAATCTTAGTAGAGCCTGCGGCTCTGCCGGTTGAATGTGAGTAGAGCCTGCGGCTTGCCGCCGAATGTGAGTAGAGACTGCGGCTCTGCCGGTTGAATGTGAGTAGAGCCTGCGGCTTGCCGCCGAATGTGAGTAGAGCCTGCGGCTTGCCGCCGAATGGGAGTAGAGCCTGCGGCTCGGCCGCCTCGATGTGAGGCGAGGCTTTGCCTCGCCGGCTACGTCGAATAAAAGTTTTGGGGCTATGCCCCTTGGTTCGGGGGCGCAGCCCCTATGTTTTAAGTGAGCTCTTCGGCGGGGCAGAGCCCTCACATCGGGCGACGAAGTCGCTGCCGCGGTTAAGCCTTCTTACTTGATGAACGTTCCCCTTTTGGATCTACAGGTGCAGTATGCCTCCTTGCGAGATGAGGTGCGCCGCGCGGTTGAGCGAGTCTTGGATTCGCAGCGTTTCGTGCTCGGCGACGAGGTACGACAGCTCGAATCATCGATCGCCACGTACACCCAAACAAAACACGCCATCGGCTGCGCCTCCGGATCGGATGCGGTACTGCTCGCCCTGATGGCGCTCGACGTCGGTGCGGGCGACGAAGTAATCACCACGCCGTTCACTTTCTTCGCCACCGCGGCGGCGATTACTCGTCTCGGCGCGCGCCCGATTTTCGTCGACATCGATCCGTCCAGTTACAACCTCGACACCGCGCAAGTCGAAGCCGCCGTTACTGCAAACACCAAAGCCATCATGCCGGTGCACCTTTACGGACAGTGCACCGAGATGGATCTCCTGCTCGAGCTCCGCGACCAACAAGGCATTCCAATCATTGAAGACGCAGCACAGGCGATCGGCGCGACCGATCGCGGCGAACAGGCCGGTTCGCTGGGCGTCATCGGTTGTTTTAGTTTTTATCCGACAAAGAACCTGGGCGGCGCCGGCGACGGCGGCATGTTGACTACTAAAGACGACCAACTCGCCGCGCGTTTACGAAGACTGCGCACGCACGGCGGCGCAAACGAATACGAGCATTCGGAAGTCGGCGTTAACAGCCGTCTGGACGAACTTCAGGCAGCAGTCCTGAACGTCAAATTCCCGCACCTCGACAAGTGGTCCGACGAACGCGCGCGCAAGGCGGCCGTGTACGACGAGTTGCTTGACGATATGAGTTTCGAACTGATCACGCCGTCGATAAGAGACGATGGCCGTCACATCTATCACCAGTACGTCGTTCGCGTGCCGCATTATCGCGACGCGTTGATGGAGTACCTGAAGCAACGCGGTGTGGGTACGAAAGTGTATTATCCAATTCCGCTTCACCGGCAGGAATGTTTTGCTTATCTTGGTTACCAGGAGGGCGAGTTTCCCGAGTCGGAACGTGCAGCGCGCGAGACATTTGCGTTGCCGATTTACCCCGAGCTCACTGAAACTCAACAGGCTTACGTTGTCGAAACGATCAAGAGCTTCAGGCCCTAAGCATTTTCCATTTGCCATCTCCCATCTGTCATTTGCCATTTGCCATTTGCAAGGCCCGGCTAACGTCAATGACGAATGACAAACGGAAAATGACAAATGGAAAATGACA
>DATJKO010000079.1:0-5585 GCA_035491355.1 Pyrinomonadaceae bacterium | reverse complement strand
TGGATCGGCGACAATCGGCTCGTCGTCATCGAGGCGCTGAGCAGGCGGAAAGAAATTTCCACCTACGAGCTGGTTCACGTAAACTCTTTCGAAGAGTACGCGGCAAATTGTCTATTTATTAATAGTAGAGTCCTGTTGGCGGCCGGTTTTCCCGGCCTGAAAGGGCAACTGGAAGCCCTGGGTTACCCTACTTCAGTGCTCGAAATGTCGGAATTTCAGAAGATGGACGGCGGTCTAAGCTGTCTATCACTGCGTTTCTGAAAGGCCGGCAGACTCACGGAGGAAAATCATGTCGGAAGATAATTTTGACAAGGCGGCAGCGGTCAAGCTCTTGAACCACATCATGGAGGCGGAACTGGCCGGCGTGGTCCGGTACACGCACTATGCGCTGATGGTTTTCGGCCACAACCGCATCCCTATTGTTAGCTGGCTGCGCAATGAAGCGACCACCTGCCTCGCGCACGCGAACGAGGCCGGCGAACTCGTGACGCACTTCGGCGAACATCCGTCACTCAAAATCGGCAGCCTGCTCGAAACGCACAAGCACGGCATCAACGACATCCTGGTCGAATCACTCGCTGCGGAGAAGACGGGACTAGCGCTGTACAAACAGTTGTTCCAGCTGGTTGAGAATCGATCAGTTTTGTTGGAAGACTACGCACGACGCATGATCTCTGAGGAAGAGTTACACATCGGCGAAGTGAATAAGATGCTTCGCAAACCGGGCGAGATCGAGCAGTTCGTAGCATAGTCGCGACTTTGTTCCATGAAGAAAGACCCTCCCCGACCGGAACACGAGATAACGCAGCTGCTCGCCGAGTGGCGCGATGGAAATCAGGCTGCGCTCGACGACCTCTATCCGCTCGTTTACGCCGAGCTCCATCGTCTGGCGCGTCGCTACATGAGCCGCGAGCGGAAGGGACACACACTACAAACCACCGCACTGATCAATGAAGCCTACGTGCGTCTCGTCGATCAGCGAGAGGTGCAGTGGGCGAATCGCTCCCACTTCTTCGCCATCTCGGCGCAAATCATGCGACGGATCCTGATCGATCATGCGCGACGTTACGCTTATGCCAAGCGCGGCGGTGGCGCGCGACAGGTATCGCTGGACGAGACGGCTACCGTCGCCCTCGGCGATCTTTCGGAGTTCCTGCGGCTTGATGAAGCACTGAAGAGTCTCGCCGAACTCGATCCGCGACGCAGCCAGGTTGTCGAGTTGAAGTACTTCGGTGGGTTGAACAACGACGAGATCGCCGGCGTGCTGAAGATCTCCAAGAACACCGTCATCCGGGATTGGAACATGGCGCGCGCGTGGCTCTATAGCCAACTCAGTGGGAGCGCTGCGCATTGAACCCAGAACGCTGGCAACAGATAAGTCGCATCTTCAAATCGGCAATCTCCCTTGACGGCGTCGCGCGTGCTGAATACGTAAAAGAGAACTGTGGCAGTGACCCCGATCTGCAAGCGGAAGTTCAGCGACTGATCGAGTCACACGGTCAGGCTGAAACTAACGAGTTCATGGCCGGGCTGGCCGTGGAAGACGTTGCGGAACACTTCTCGGACGGCGAAGAAACGTTTGCGCTGGAAAAAGACCAACAATTCGGCGCGTATTTGATAGTCGATCATCTCGGAACAGGCGGGATGGGCGAGGTTTATCTCGCGAAGGACTCACGTCTCGACCGCGTTATCGCGCTAAAGATCCTTTCATCCGACATCTCCTCAGACAAACGACGCATGCGGCGCTTTCGCCAGGAAGCGAAAATGGCGTCGTCGCTAAACCACCCGAACATTCTCACGATCTTCGAGTTTGACGAAGTCGACGGCCAGACGTACATCGCCGCGGAATTCGTCGACGGCCCAACGCTGCGCGAGCATCTCCGCAAAGAACGACTCAGGCTCGGCGAGATACTGGATATCGCCATCCAGATGCTGGCCGCGCTCGACGCCGCGCACGAAGCGCGGATCGTTCATCGCGACATGAAGCCGGACAACGTGATGATTCGCCGTCGCGACCACGTCGTGAAGGTCCTCGACTTCGGCCTGGCTAAAGTCGCCGAGAAAAAGGGCGGCGACGACGATAGCTCCGAGGAAGCAATCACGGAGTTTAAGACCGCGCCCGGACAGATTATGGGCACCGTCAACTACATGTCGCCCGAACAAGCGCAGGCAAAATCGGTGGACGCGCGCAGCGACATCTGGAGCACGGGCGTGATCATTTACGAGATGATCGCGGGAAGCAAACCCTTCGGCGGCAGCACCAGTGCACACACAATCGTGCAGATCATCGAGCAGCAACCGGCTTCACTCGCGCAGGCCGGCGCGGGTGAAGTGCCTGAAGAATTACAGCGGATCGTGGCGAAGTCGATCGCGAAGGATCCCGACGAGCGTTATCAAACGGCGAAAGACATGCTCATCGATCTCCGTAATCTGAAGAAGCGTCTCGAAGTCGACGCGGAGATCGAGCGTTCCGCGGAACAGGTGGTGGTTGCGCCGGAGAAGAGTAAGCGCGGGTTGCTGGTCGCGCTGATTGCGATCGTTGCATCAGTGGCGGGAGTGTTTGGGGTGAACGCCTGGCGCGCCACTCGTAATAAGCAGCCGGTCAAACCTGTTACGACCGCCGCAGCGCCCGCGCCGGAACGCACCTTGACATATTGGATTACGGTCCAGAAGTTTAGGGACGGCCGACCTTACCAGGATCCCTTCGATCTCGCGGGTGAGATCAACTTCGAGGCCGATTATCAGATCCGTTTAAGCGTCCGCAGTTCGCAAACTGGTTACCTGTACGTGCTGAACGAAGGACCGGAAGAGGCGGGAAAAGCACCGAAGTACATCGTCGTGTTTCCTTCGCCAACCGCGAACAGAGGCTTTGAATTGTTGCCGGCCAACAAGCGCGTCCAGATCCCCGACCCAACCTGGCTGAAGTTCGATAAAGAGCAGGGCGTGGAAAAGCTTTGGGTCGTGTTTTCGGAAAATCCAGTGCCGGATTTGGAAGGGATAAAGGCCTTCACGAACCAGCGGACAAGAGGTCTTATTACTGACCCCGAACTCAATGAAGCTGTAAATCGGTTCCTGAGTTCGTCCGTTGTGGACAAGGTGGGACACGAAAAAGGCGACACTCTGACGACGCTCACCAGCCCGCAGAAGACCCTGGTCTATCCCATCAGACTGGAACATCACTAAGCTCTGGACGGCGCGCGCGAGTGGGCTTATGATGGCGCGCACCCAAACGTCAGAGTCGTACCGGAACCAAGTTATTCTCCTCTTAGAGCCCAGGCCGGGACAACTCTCCTGCTAATTCACCTGGACGTGGTGGTTTGTCGAAAAAGTTCTCGCGTTAATACGTAGAAAGGCCTCTCAGGAGGCCGGTTATCTCCGGCATTATCGTGGGATCGCCCAGTACACAATCCGCCCAGTTTAAAGATTGTGAACATTCCAGACCTTTAAGGAGGATTAACCAAATGCCCAATGAATGGTACTTAAACCCGGACCAGATAATTGGCCCAGACAGCGGAAAAGAGCTCAGCGGCGGCATCGTCCGATTAAGTGAGGACGGGAAGTCGTACGAGTTTCTCGCCGTTGTGGCGAGAACGGAAGCGACGAATCCGGATGATACGTTGCATTTCCCCGCGTTCGCATATAACGGCTTGGTTTGGCACATGAGTGTGGCCGCGCCATATCAGCCGGGCCAGGAGCAAATCACAGGATCGTGGAGAAACAACAAGTTTCGTCAGGGTCCGCCTGCGGAGGAAGAAGGCACCTACACGGGTCAGTCCGGACCCGGTACGCCGGAAGAGGAGGGCGCGGCCGCTTCCGCCTGAACGCCCCCCTTTGTGTCGGTGAAAGCGAACGTACTCCTTATACCGGAAGAGGCGGGAGTGGCTTCTGAAGCCCTCCCGTGCTCTTCTTTCTTCTTTGTAAAAATGCGACGATTCGCGTCTTACAAACTCATGCTGCTGCTGGTTGCGGTACTAATCTGTTCCGCGCCAACGTCGCAGATCGCCGCTCAAGCACTGCAACAACTGCCGGTGTTGGTGGACGGTCGTCATGCGCTCAAAGGCGGTGAATCACACTCCTACCGGATCAATCTCGTCGCCGGGCAGTTCTTCCATGCACTGATCGAACAGCAGGGGATCGATATAACCGTATCGCTGTTTAGGCCTGATGGGTCGCCGATCAGCGTAAGCGACAGTCCCAACGAACGTTTCGGCCCGGAGCCTGCATTATTGCTGGCTGATGTTTCCGGCGAGTACCGCATTGAAGTGCGGGCGCCAAACACCCGCGCCAGCGCCGCGAATTACGAAATCAAAATCGTTGCGCTTCGCGAAGCGACAGCTACTGATAAGCAACATGTGTCTGCTCAGCGCGCGTTCGACGAAGCACAAAGACTGCGCCCACAGTCCGATGCGACAGCCAAGCGCGCCGCCATCACCAAGTATCAGGAAGCGATACCGCTGTTCGAGTCAGCGGGAGACGCTTATCGTCAAACACTCGCTGTTCACGCGAGCGGAATCGCATATTTTCAGTTGAACGAGCCGCGCAACGCGCTGCGATCTTTTGAAGAGGCGCTGGCGCTAGCGCGGAAGCTTGGAGACGAGCGGCTTGAGGCGCCAATAGAGACCTATCTGGGCGCCAGTTTTGCGACTCTCGGCGAGATATCGAAATCCCATGGGCATTTCGAACGCGCGCGCGTTCTTGCCGGACGCCTGGGCGACAAGCCGACACAGGGATCTGCACTCACAAGCATCTGCAACCTTCATAACGAAGCCGGCGACTTTCAGCGGGCGATCGATTATTGCCTGCAGGCACTGCCGCTCTTCGCCGAGTCGCCGCCGCGGCGTGCAATCGCGCTCAACAATATCGGTGTCGCGTACACCAGTCTCGGCGAACCGGAGAGAGCACTCGACTACCTGCAACAGTCGATCGAGATACTGAGGCCTGGTACCGATCGCGCTGCCGAAGCCCTGACGTTGAATAACATCGGTTACGCGTACAACCGGCTGACTAAATATAAAGAGGCTCAGGACTATTACACTCAGGCGCGCGAGATGGTGCAGAAGAGCGGGAACCGCTCACTCGAAGCCCAAACACTGGACCTGCTTGGCGCCAACTATTCCGCCATGGGCCAACCAGAGAAGGCTGTAGATCTTCATGAACAGTCCCTCGAAATCCAGCGCACCGCGAAGAATGTTCGACGCGAGGCGTTCAGTCACGCGAACCTCGCCCACGTTTACAACCTTTTGGGCCAACCGAAGAAAGCGCTGGACCACTACAACCAGGCACTCGCAATTTCGCGTGGCCTCAACGATCTGAATAGTGCTGCTAACAGTTTGGAAGGTCGCGCCCGCGCACAGAAAAAACTCGGCAATCTGATCGAAGCAGGGAAAGACGTTGTGGAGTCGCTCTCGTTGATCGAAACCGTGCGTGCGCGCTCCGGGAGTCAATCGTTACGTGCGTCTTACCTGGCGGCAAGGGAAAGCGCTTACGAACTGTACGTCGACGTCCTGATGCAGTTGCACGCAAAGGATCCGGCGTCGGGATTCGATGCTGTGGCGCTGCAAATCAGTGAACGAGGACGCGCGCGG
>DATJKO010000078.1:0-6034 GCA_035491355.1 Pyrinomonadaceae bacterium | reverse complement strand
TGAAGCCAGAGGCGAAGAAACTGTTGCGACCACTCGAGCTGCTGGAAACTGCGAGTGCGCGCTGGCGCAACAGCTTACCCAACGGTCACGCACTCGGAGTGTCGTGTCACGAATGCTTCGGTACCGGCGTCGCGGTTGCCGTAGACGTTTCGATCGAGAATAAGCGGCCGAGGGTTCATCGCGCGACAGTCGCCGTCGATTGTGGTCTGGCAGTCAACCCGTTGACGGTTGAGAGTCAGTTTCAAGCCGGGCTCGGGTTTGGTTTGTCGCAGATGATGGCGAAGGGCGCGATCACGTTGAAGAACGGCGTGGTTGAACAGCGGAACTTCGACGGGTTCGTGCCGCCGTACATCATCGACGCGCCAATGGCCGTTGACGTTCACATCGTGCCGAGCACTGAAGCGCCGACCGGGTGCGGTGAACCGCCGGTTCCGGTGATGTCGCCGGCAGTCGCAAACGCGCTCGCGCGACTGACGGGCAAGCGGTATCGATCGTTGCCGCTCGTGAGCTTGTGATTAGTCACAAAGAGGCACAAGAAACACAAGAAGGAAGGCATCAGCCCATTACGATTCTTCTCGCGCGCTTCGCACCTTTCTGCCTTTCGTGCTCTTCGAGCCTGCTTTTGTGTCTTTTGTGCCTCTTTGTGGCTCAAGCGCGCGCAGGTTCCTGACTGACGCGGTCCCACTCGTCGTAGAGCGTCTTGAGTAACGCTTCTGTCTGCTGATACTCATCATTGAGTGCGATCAGTCTGTCAGCGTCGCGTGCGACTTCAGGCGTGCCCATCTGTTGTGAGATCTCGTTGAGACGTGTTTCGGCATGCGTGATGTCGTTCTCGATCTGCTCGGGCGTGCGTATCTCAGGTTTCTTTTTCTTGACGACTTTGACGCCCGGCTTCTTCGGTGTCGTAGCTTTGACCGGCAGAGGCGACGGCGTTTCAACAAGCGGCACCGAAGCAGTACTTACGACGTTCACGAGGTTTTCCTCTTCCGGATCTGTTTCAACAATGGTTTCACGAACGCCGAGCTTCCAGTCGTGATACTCAGTGTAGTCGCCGTCGTAATGCTCTGCCCCGCCAACGCCATCCAACGCCAGGATCTGCGTTGCCACCCGATCGAGAAAATATCGGTCGTGGCTGATCGTCACAATCGTCCCCTCGTAAGCTGACAACGCCTCTTCGAGCGCTTCGCGCGACGGAATGTCGAGGTGATTCGTAGGCTCGTCGAGGACCAGCACATTGACTCGCGAGTAGATCAGCTTCGCCAGCGCCAACCGTCCCTTCTCTCCGCCCGACAAATCACGCACGTGTTTGTAAACGTCGTCGCCGGTGAACAGAAACTTCGCGAGAAACGAGCGCAACTCGCCCGCTGTCGCCGTCGAAGCCGCCACGCGACGCAATTCCATGATGATCTCGTTGCGATCGTCCAGATCATCAAGCTGCTGCGCGTAGTAGCCAATCTGCACTTTACTGCCCCAGCGGACTTCACCAGCCAGCGGATCGATCTTGTTGAGTATCGTTCTCAGGAACGTCGTCTTACCGGAACCGTTTGGACCAATGATGCCGAGACACTCGCCGCGCCGCAGAATGAACGAGATGTCTTGCGCCAGCAGCTTGTCGGGATAACCGACGGAAACATCCGTGACCATCAGCACGTGATTTCCCGTCCGTTCGATAGCCTGGAGCCGGAAGTCGCCGGATGACTGATCGCGCCTGACCGCGTCGAGACGCTCCAACTTCTCGAGCATCTTGCGACGCGACTTAGCCTGCTTGGTTTTTTGTCCGGCGAGGTTGCGACGGATGAACTCTTGCGTCTTTGCGATCAATTGTTGCTGGTTGTCGTACGCACGCTGCTGCGCCTCGCGTCGCTCTTCACGTTCGACGAGATAAGCGGAGTAGTTGCCGTTGTAGTTTGCAGCGCGACCGTTTTCGAGTTCGATAATGCGGCGGCAACTGCGATCGAGGAAGTATCGATCGTGGCTAATAATCACAAATCCCGCCGAGTATGCCTGCAGAAACTCTTCAAGCCACTCAACTGCGTTGACGTCGAGATGATTCGTTGGTTCGTCGAGCAGGAGAACGTCAGGCGCGGCCAGCAACAGACACGCAAGACCGAGGCGGTTCTGTTGACCACCGGAAAGCTTCTCAGTCTCCAGCGACCACATCTCGCGCTCGAAACCGAGTCCCTGAAGAATCGACTCCGCCCGCGCGCCGTATTCGAAACCACCTTCATGCTCAAACTCCTGCTGAAGGTCGCTGTAACGTTCGAGAATTTTCTCGAGGTCGTCGCCCGCATCCGCCATGCGGTGCTCGAGTTCGTGCATCTCGTGCTCAATCTGTTGCAGCCGGCCGAAGGCAGCCAGAGCAGACTCATGAACCGTCGATCCGGGTTTGAAGTGAACATGCTGGTCCAACCAACCAAGTTTGACGCCGCGGGCACGCACCACCTCGCCACGGTCAGCAGTCTCCTCTCCTCGCACCAGCCGGAAGATCGTGCTCTTGCCGGCGCCATTTCGACCGACAAGGCCGACGTGTTCGCCGGGATTGACCTGCAACGACGTGCCGCGCAGGACGTCCTGCGTCCCATACGACTTATGTACATCTGAGAGACGGAACAACATGGAGGTAGTTTGTGTCTCCGTTTAGAGGAAACGGAGACACGCGGGAACTTAAATACCTATGCCTACTTCGTCGGCGATGCAGCCGGGTTGACTGTCACCGGCGAACTGGTAGCAGACGGCGCAGTCGGTTGCGACGCCGCCGGGCTCGCCGCGGGCTGTGATCCCGCGTTACCGGCCGGACGCAAGCCCAGGTTGCTCGGGTTACTCAACATTTGCGACGCCAGATTGTTGAGGATCTTCGCTTCGTTCATCGCCGTCTCCAACAACGCGGTGTTCAGAATCTGCTTTCGCTGGTTGGTCAGGCCCTGTGTGATCTGTTGCCGCACGCCGGGACTGTCCAGCGTCAGGTTCTCGGTCGTGAGCCGGCGCTCGGCGAGTTTGAAAATGTACCAGCGGTTACTAAAGTGAGTCGGTGGTGTGTAATCACCGACCTGCATCGATCCAAAGAAACTGGAGACCAGTTCCGGCGGAAAGTTGTTGCGTTTGAGGGCTTCTTCAGTAGCGAAGCCGATATCGCCGCCGGTGCGAATGCTGTCGAGATCCTCACTCTGCGCGCGAGCGATCGTGGCAAAGTCAGCTTTGCCTTGCAGACGCTGATAGATGTTGTCGATCTTCAGCTTTGCGTCCGTTTCGTTCTTGGCGTCGTCCTTGATGCCCTGCGAACTATTGTCGGCGGGGTCAACCACGATCATGGCGAGAGCCACGCCGCGCGCATTTACGAACTGCGTACGGTTGGCGTTGTAATAGTCTTCGACTTCGCCGTCGCGGATGTTGATTTGCTGGCTGTACTTCTCTTGCAGCGCTGAGATCGCGAGATCTTTGCGCGCTTCGTCGCGCAAGCGCTCCATGCTCAGATTTTGGGCAGCCAAAGTCTTATCGAAGTCCTCGGACGTCATACCGCTCTGTTGTTTTTGAGTGGCAATCACGCCGTCGATCTGCGGTTCAGTGGGCAGGAGCTTTTCGCGCTCGGCTCGCTGATACAACACTTCTCGCTGGATAAGACTGTCGAGAATCTGAAGCCGGGCGGATGCCAACTGGAGCTGATTCAGCTGTGAGGGATTCCCCCCGGTCTGCTGGTTGAGCTGCCGCTCGACTTCCTGAAGCATGATGCTCCGGCCATTGACGGTGGCCGCCACTGTATTGTCTTTCGCATCAGTACCGTTGGAGGTACACGCACTCGCGAGGAGACCCGACAACGCCAAACAACTCACAGCTATGATTTTGCCAATTTTGCCCACTTTTAGATGTGCTCCTTCAAACTTACACTTTATCAGTCAAATCCCTGATTTCGAGCCGCTGCTTGACGACCCAGAAACGCGTTTGCTATAAACCTTGGTTTTCTATTACGGAGGTTGCAAAAACTAATGGCCAAACGTTGTGAAGTCTGCGGCAAGGGCCCTCAATTCGGCAATAATGTCTCGCACGCGAACAATCGGACCCCACGTCGCTTCGATCCCAATTTACAGTCGATTCGCGTGAAGTCGCCCACGGGTGGCGCGCGCCGGATGAAGGTCTGCACGTCCTGCATCAAGGCCGGTAAAGTCGCCAAAGCCGCTTGAGCCGCTCACTCCGATAAATTGTCAAACCATGCAACCGGCGCCGTTGTGCCGGTTGTTTCATTTTGTAATCAGCGCTACCGCCTCGATTTCAACGCGCGCGTCCTTCGGCAAACGAGCCGCCTGGACGGTTGAGCGCGCCGGCGGAGCTCCGGGGAAAAACTTCCCGTAAACCTCGTTCATTGCCGCAAAGTCGTCCATATCGGCAAGGAACACCAGTGTTTTCACAACCTGATCGAGACTGCTACCCGCAGCCTCCAGAACCGCCGCGACATTCTTTAGGACGCGCTCCGTCTGCTCCGCGATGCCCCCACCGATGAACTCACCGGTCGCGGGATCGATCGCCACCTGCCCCGAGGTATAGACAAAGTCGCCGACCTTGATGGCCTGCGAATACGGGCCGAGGGCCGCAGGAGCATTGCTGGTTTTTACTGGTTCTCTACGCAAACGCGGGATTCTAGCAGATAGGCCGCAACAAGGGCAAAATCAGACCGCCCCCTGCAAACGTTCAACATCCAGAACTCCGGGAACTCCTTTGATGGATCCGATTACTCGGTCGAGGTGCTTTACATCGAACACTTCAACCGTGACCTCGATGTGGCCCCGTTCGTCATTCGCCACCGACGCGCGTGCGTCCCGAATGCCGGTCTTCATATCCGATATCGCACCGGTGATGCCCGCAATCATGCCGGTACGGTTCTCGGTGATCGCCAGGAGTTTGACGGCGTAGGCGGTTTTTTCGGGCCGCCCTGCCCATTCGACTTCGACAATCCGCTCGCGATTCACCATCAACTGCTTCACGTTCTTGCAGCGGGTTGTGTGCACGGCCACGCCCTTGCCCCGCGTGACGTAGCCGATGATTTCTTCGCCATGAAGTGGATTGCAGCAACGGGCGCGCGTCACCATCAGATCGTCAATGCCACGAACAGCAATCGAGTCGTCGCCCAAACGGATGAGACGCTTGACCGCACGCACGCCACTGCGAAGCCGCGACTCCTTCTGCTTGTCGAGATGCTCAAACTGTTCCTGCCCAAGGTACTTCGAGATGACGTTGCGCGGCACCAGCTTGCCGTAACCAATCGCGGCGAGAATGTCGTCGACTCGCCCGTAGCCGTACTCGCTGGCGACTCGTTTCATGTCTTCGTCATCGTCAGTAAGAATCTTCCTGGGCGATAACTGAAAGCGTCCGGCTTCCTTCTCGAAAAGCTTTCGACCGATGTCGATCGACTCGGTGCGTTGCTGTTCAGACACCCAGTGCCGAACGCGGTTCCGCGCACGCGAGGTAACGATGAAGTTCAACCAATCGCGCGAAGGATGCGAGTTGGCCGTGGTGATGATCTCTACCACGTCGCCGTTCTGAATCTGGGTCCGCAACGGCACCATGCGACTGTTGATACGCGCGCCGGTACAGGTGTTTCCGACTTCGGAGTGAATCATGTAAGCGAAGTCGACGGGCGTTGCGCCGCGCGGCAGTTGAATGACCTTACCCATCGGCGTGAATGCATAAACGTCTTTGGGATACAGATCGAGTTTCAGCGAGTCGAGAAAGTCCTTCGAGTCTTTTACTTCCTGGGTCCACTCGACGAGTGACCGCAACGCCTGCAAAGCTTGATCGTCGTCGCGCGCGCCACGCTTCCCTTCCTTGTACTTCCAATGCGCGGCCACCCCTTCCTCGGCGATTTGGTGCATGTCTTCGGTGCGAATCTGCACTTCGAACGATTGCAGGTTCGAGCCAATGACGGAAGTGTGTAACGACTGGTACAGGTTGTCGCGGGGCGTTGCGATCCAGTCTTTGATCCGGCCAGGCACGGGTTTCCAGTTGTTGTGGACCACACCGAGTGCGGCGTAACAATGGCGGATCT
>DATJKO010000077.1:0-5225 GCA_035491355.1 Pyrinomonadaceae bacterium | reverse complement strand
TTCCCCGAAACAGCCTCGCCCCAGATCTGTTCGACCTCGTTCGCGCCGCCCAGCTTGTACTGCCGGATGCCGTAAGCAGCGAGTCCGCTGAAGACTTCGTTGCGTTCGCGGAAGTCGAGGTAACTCGGGTAAGACGATGTTTGATAGGGCTGCTCGGTGTCGCCGCTGTAGAGCTCGACGAGCTGCGCCGGATTCGCCACCGGACGCGGACGCAAGAGCAGCGAGTTGACGATACTGAAGATCGCGGAGTTAGCGCCGATGCCAACGGCGAGCGAGATCATGGCGACTAAAGTCACGCCCTTGCTCTTCCAAAGCATCTTTATCGCGTAGCGTAAATCGTTCAGGAGGATGTCCATAAGTTACGGGGCTTTGTACTTTGTACTTTGTACTTTGTGCTTTGTGCTTTGTGCTTTGTGCTTTGTGCGTCAGTCGTACCCGGTGCTTACAGCGAGAACTTACGAAGTACGAACGAAAAACTAAGCACTAAGTACAAAGCACAAAGCTCAAAGCTCAAAGCTCAAAGTACAAAGTACAAAGCTCAAAGCTCAAATCATTCATAACGCAACGCTTTCAACGGATCCACTTTAGTTGCGCGCCGCGCCGGTAGATAACAGGCAAGCAACGCAATCGTCGTCAACACGCCGAAGACTGCCGCGAAGATCGTGAAGTCGGTCGGCGTCACACCGAACAGCAAGCCGCGAATCAAGCGCGTCAACGCCAACGCGCCGGCCAGTCCGATCGCCTGGCCGATTAGCGCGAGGACCATGCCCTGTTTCAGCACCAGTCGCAGCACGTCGCTAACCTGCGCGCCGAGCGCCATGCGGATCCCCATCTCCTGCGTTCGCTGCGTCACCGCATACGACAGCAAGCCGTAAATGCCGACGGCCGACAGAATCAACGCCAGCGCGCCGAACAGCGACATCAACGTCATGTTCAAGCGCGGTTGCGAAATACTCTCCGAGACTATCTGTTCCATCGTGTTGACATTTGAAATCGGCTGATTCGGATCGACGGCCCATACTGCCTGTCGCAAGGCGGGAACGATCGAAGTTGGCTCGGTCGTCGTGCGCACGAGGAGCGTCATGTCCTGCAGAGGCGCCTGCATCGTGGGAAGGTAGTAGGTGGGCTCGGTATCTTTCTGCAAGCCCGCCGACTTCACGTCCCGCACTACACCAACGATCTCAAACGAATCGTATTGGTTGTCTTTCCAGATTCGTGGTGGTGGACCAACCTTCAAGCGACGTCCGATAGGTTCTTCGTTCGGGAAATAACGCCGCACGAATGTCTCGTTGACGATTGCCGCTCGAGGATGGTCATGATCGTCTTGCGGAGTGAATTGGCGTCCTTTCACCATCGGAGCGCCGACCGTTACAAAGTAGTCAGGCCCGATCGGATTGAAATTCGCCGATAACCCGCGGCTGTCCGCAGGCATGACTCTTCCCTCGATTTCGAATGAATCAATCCAGTTGACCTGTAACGGATGATCGTAGGCAATTGCCGCTGACTGCACACCCGGCAGGTTCGTGACGCCATCGTGCAGTTGATTGAAAAACTGATTTATCTGCTCCGGTTTGGCGTACTTCATGAACGGGAGAGTGATGCTCAGCGACAATACTCGGTCAGCCCTGAACCCAGGATCGACGCGTTGTAGACGCCAGAAGCTCTTGATTAATAAACCTGCGCCGATTACCAGCATCACCGCCATGCTCACCTGAAACACAACGAGCGCCTGACGAAAACGCAGCCGCCGGCCACCTGGTCCAGCAGTGCGGCCACTCTGTTCGAGTGTCGTGTGCAGATCCGGCTTTGACGCGTACCAGGCCGGCACCAGGCCAAAAACAAGACAAGTCGCGATCGCCAGCAACAGCGTAAACCCGAGCACCTGCCAGTCGAGTTGCACGTGGTCCAACCGGGGAATATTTTGCATCACAAACTTCAACAAGACATTCAGGCCGGCTGTCGCCAGACCAATTCCGGCCACCGTGCCGAGCAGCGATAGCAACAGACCCTCGATAAAGAACTGCCGTACGAGCCGGCCACGACTGGCGCCAAGCGCCGCCCGGATCGCAATCTCTTTGCTGCGGGCGGCGTGTTGGGCCAGCAGCAGCCCGGCGATGTTGGCGCAGGCAATCAGCAGTACGAGACCAACCGCGATCAGCAGCGTGACCAGTCCCGTTCTGACATCGCCAACAACCTCGTTCATGAATGGACTGACGATGATTCCCTCGCCTTTGTTGGCTGCGTACTCCTGAGCGAGCCGCGCGCCGATCGCATCCATCTCCGCCGACGCCTGGCTTAGTGTGACTCCGGGCTTCAAACGTCCAACGACGCCCAATACATGTGCGCTCCGTACCGCGGCCCATCCCGGAACGAACGACATCGGTATCCAGAAGTGCTGGTCCTGCTCGTTGAAGTCGATTCGTCCGGTGGTGGTGGGCCGCATGGGATACAGACCTGGCGGCATCACACCAACAACTGTGTAGCTGGATCCATCGAGAATAATTTTGCGGTTCAGAATATTTTGATCGCCGGCGTAACGACGTTTCCAGAAGGAGTAGCCAAGAATAACGGCCTGTTCCTTGCCGACTTCGTACTCTTCCGGCGAAAAGGAACGGCCCAGCATGGGCTCGACACCTACGACGGCAAAGTAGCCCGAGCTCACTCTCGTTCCGATCAACTGCTCTGGTTCGCCGCCGTCGCCCGTCAAGCTCATCGACGAGCCACCGTAAGCCGCCATGCCTTCGAACAGGGTGTTCTGTTTCTTCCAGTCGAAGAAGTTTGCCGGTGAGGCGCGCCACCGGCCCTGAACCGGCACGTTCTCCCACAGCGATACGACACGATCGGGATTGTTGAAAGTCAACGGACGCAGCAACACCGCATTGACAACGCTAAAGATCGCAGTGTTCGCGCCGATACCGAGAGCCAATGTGATGACGGCCACGAGGCTCACGCCGGGATGCTTCAACAGCATCCGCACGCCGTAGCGCAGATCCTGAAGCAGAGTGTTCATAGTCGGTGCCTCCTGGGTTTTGTGCTTTGCTCGGCAGATCGGACTGGGGGTTTACGGTTACCAGTCTCGCAATCGAACAAAGAACTAACTACAAAGCACAAAGATCCCAAAAACTTGCTACTCGTACCTGAGTGCTACCACCGGATCGACCCTTGCTGCACGCCGTGCCGGAATCCAACAGGCCAAGAACGCAACTACAGCCAACAACACGGGCACCGCGGCGAACGTCAACGGATCGACCGGGTTAACTCCAAAGAGCAACGAAGTCATCAGGCGCGTCAGTGCAAACGACGCCGCCAAACCAATACCAACTCCGAGCAACGTCAACCTCATCCCCTTCTGCAACACGAACAACAGAATCTTCGCGGGCGTGGCGCCCAACGCGAGCCGCACGCCGATCTCGTTGCGGTGTTGCGCAACGAAGTAAGCGAGCACGCCATAGATGCCGAGTGACGCCAACAGCAGCGCGAGCACGGCAAAAGCAGTGAGCAAAATCATCCCGAGCCGTCGCTGCGATATTTCGCGGCCCAGCACCTCTTCCATCGTTGCGACGTCGGAAATCGGCTGGTCGGGATCGACTGCGCGAATCGCCTGACGCACTGAACCCACCAGACTCGCCGGGTCGCCAGCAGTGCGAAACACCAAGTCGCGCGGCACATAAAACCTCAAATCAGCCTGTCGATAAGGCATGTACATCTCGGCCTTGACCGGAACGTCGATCCCCATCTGTCGCACGTCGCCAACAACCCCGACGATCGTCATCCACGGTGTGTTATCGGCAGGATCGCCAAGCTTGAAGCGACGGCCCAACGCGTCGACATTGGGCCAATACGTACGCGCCATTGTTTCGTTGATGATGACGACCGGCATCGCATGCTCGTTGTCCTGCGCACCGAAGTAACGGCCGCGACGCAAGGGTATGCTCATCGTCTGGAGATAGTTCTCGCTCACCTGGCGATGGTTCGCGTCGTAAGCGAGACCTGCAAGTGGCTCCTTCAATCCCTCAGGGAAGAAGCCGCTCGTGCCACCCTTCCAGGCGAGCGGCACGCTGGTGGAGTAACCGGCTGAAACAACGCCAGGTATCGACTCCACTCGTTGCAGCACGTTTTGATAGAACGCGTTTCGTTTGCCTGCGCCGTCGTACTTCGTGAGCGGCAACACAGTGCGCATGGTCATCACTTTTTCGGGCGCGAGCACGGAGTACTGGTTGAACAACTGGAAGAGTGTTTGAATCAGCAACACCGCGCCGACGAGCAGGACCAGTGACAGCGAAACTTCAAACACGATCATGCCGCTGCGCAAACGCATACCAGTACCGGAACCCGAACGTCCACCACTCTGTTTCAGACTCTCGTTCAGATCCACACGCGCCGATTGGAGTGCCGGAATCAGACCGAAGACGATCCCCGTCACGATCGATGCCGTGAGCGAGAAGAGCAGGATCGAGCCGTCGAGTTTTAGGTTCGTCGACTGCTTCATCCCATCCGGAATCAGTTTTTCGAAGAAGCTAAAACTCCAGATCGCCAGCAGCAGACCACTAATGCCCCCGAATGCTGAAAGCAACAGACTCTCGGTCAACAACTGTCTGACGATGCGCGTGCGACTCGCGCCCAAAGCAGTACGTACGGCGATCTCGCGGCGACGTCCGGCAGCACGGGCCAGCAAGAGGCTCGCGATGTTTGCGCAGGCGATCAGCAGTACGAACGCGACTGCCACGATCAGGACCATCAGCGGACGTCGCGCGTCGCCGGCCAGTTGCTCGTGCAACGGCATCACGATCCCGCCGATCCTGCCTTCCATCATCTCTTGCGGATAATCTTTTCCGAGCCGCGCCATCAGTGCGTCCATCTCTGACTGCGCCTGGACCAGGCCGACCCCTTGCTTCAAGCGCGCAATCACGACGAGGTAATGCCCGCCGCGATTTCTCATTTCTTCGGCGTCGAGACCGAGCGGCACCCAGAGTTGTTCTTCAGTCTCGAGCCATTGCAGGCCGGCAGGCATCACGCCGACCACGGTGTGTTTCTCGCCGTCGAGGAGAATCTCGCGGTTGAGAATGTTGCGATCGCCACCGTAGCGGCTCTGCCACAGTGGATAACTGAGCACGACGACTTTATTCCCGTGCGGTTGATCTTCTTCGGGCAGGAAGCCGCGACCGAGCAAGGGCTGCACGCCGAGTACGGAGAAAAAGTTGGCTGTCACCTGACGTGAAGTCACG
>DATJKO010000076.1:0-9300 GCA_035491355.1 Pyrinomonadaceae bacterium | reverse complement strand
CGCCGGACGGCAAGTCGCTCGCGTACGTGTCGGATCAAAGTGGACGTGAAGAGATCTGGGTCGTGCCGATCGACGGGTCGGCGCCGGCGCAGAAGCTCACCGACATCGACGCCTTGAAACAGGGCTACAACTGGTCTCCGGATTCGAAAGAGATCGCCTTCTCCGCCTCTGACGACAAACTCCGCAAACTTACGGTCGCAACCAAACAACTCGCTGAACTCGATACGTCGCGCTACGGCGGTTTCAGCGCGCCGGTTTGGTCACCCGACGGCAAGTGGATCGCTTATTCGAAACCCGATGCGTCGCGCACATCCGACATCTATGTGGTTGCGGTGGCGGGCGAAGACAAGGCGCCACACAAAGTGACGTTCGATTCAAACAACGACGGCAATCCGCAGTTCTCGGCGGACGGCCGCAAACTCTACTTTCAACGCGTTGAAGCAACCGGCGGAAACGCACCTAATTCAGTCCAGATCTATTCAGTGATGCTCGAGCGACAGGACCGCGATCCGGACGACGCAGAAGAGCGCGCTGAAACAGAAGGGCCACGCCCACCGGCAGCAGAAGGTGGCGAAGGCGCGCCGCCTGTTCGCCGGCCTGCGGCGAACGCTCCGCCGCACGAAACGAAGATGGACTGGGCGGGCATGAAACGTCGCACTCGCCAGGTTACGCGCATGCCGTTCCCGGTGCTTGGCTACGCGATCACGCCCGATAGCCGTACGCTCGTTTTCGTCACCACCGAACCTTCGGCGACCGCCAGTGTTCCAGTGATCTATTCGATCGGCGAAGACGGACGTCGGCTTTCGCGAATCACCGCTGGACAAGCGGGCGGTGAAGGCGGCGAAGGTGGACCGGGTGGCGGTGGTGGTTTCGGCGGTGGCATCAGCGGGCTGCAGATTTCCCGCGACGGCCGCACGCTGTTCTTCCGCGAACGCGACGGTGTTTATTCCGTAGCGATGGGTGCGCCAGCCGGAGCGGGCGCAGCGGCAGCAGCCGCGGCTGGTCCACCACGTGAGGCTGGTCGGCGCCGCATCAATTTCAACGTGCGCGTCCAGGTCGATCGACCCGCGGAGTGGGCCGAGATGTTCGACGACGGGTGGCGCACGATGAAGTACCGCTTCTACGATCCGAAGATGCACGGTATGGATTGGGATGCGATGCGCGCGAAGTACCGGCCGCTCGTGGATTACGTCGGCGACCGGCAGGAGTTGCTGAACATCATCAACGAGATGATCGGTGAGTTAAATGCTTCGCACACCGGCGCAGCGCCACCGCCACGTGGCCTCGGCGGAGGCGGAGCTTCGACCGCGCACCTCGGGGTCGAACTCGAACCTGACGCCGCAGCGGGTCGCTATCGCGTGACGTACGTCTACGAAGACGGCCCTGCGGATAAAGACTGGGTGCGCGTGAAAGTCGGCGACTACCTGCTCGCAATCAACGGCAAGCCGGTGAAAGCGGGCGACGAGTATTGGGACATTCTCAACGATCGTCTCAATCGCAAAGTAGTCGTGACCTTCAACAGCAAACCGTCGGATGACGGTGCGTGGAACACGCGCATCGAGGCGGTCTCAGGCGGCGCTTACAGTCAGTTGCGTTACGAACGCTGGGTGAAGGAACGACGTCAGAAGGTCGATGAAATGTCCGGCGGACGCATCGGCTACATCCACATCCAGGCGATGAACCAACCGTCTCTCCGCAAGTTTGAAAAAGAGATTCGCGAGTTTCGCAACAAGGAAGCGATGGTCATCGATCAGCGTTGGAACGGCGGCGGCAACATCGAACAGGAGTTGCTCGCGATCCTGGTCCAACGTCAGTATCAGGTGTGGCAGCCGAGAGGCACGGAAGCGTCCGGCCGTCCGTTTGCCGGCTTCTTCGGACCGAAGGTCGTGTTGCAGAACTGGCGCTCGGCTTCAAACGCTGAGATGTTTCCGGCGGGGTTCCGCGCGTTGGGCCTCGGCAAGGTTGTGGGAACGCCGACGATGGGTGCGGTGATCGGGACGGGCAGTTACAGCTTGATCGACGGGTCGACTGTACGGACTCCTGGTGTTGGTGTGTTTCTGGCTGATGCCAAACGAACGAACATGGAAAACTACGGCGTTCAGCCCGACATGCTCGTCGATAACAAACCGGAAGACATACTGGCCGGCCGCGATCGACAACTGGAAGCAGCAGTCGATGACCTTATGAAACAGTTGAACGGGACGCGCCGCAGCCTCACGACTGACGGTCAGCAGAAGTAGGAAAGTAACCACAGATGACACCGATCTTGAGGGATCGGTGTCATCCGTGTCTTTTTATAACGAGCTGGGGACCTGCGCGGCCATTTCCTGCTCGAGTTCCAGCATTTTCTTTCCCGCCAGGAACCCCGGGACCATGAAGACGAGCACGACGACGTGTGCGACCACGCCGATCAGATCCTGCATTATTAGCGAGATCAGCCCGTCGATAACAAAGATCGCCATCCCGAGGATGTAAGCCCAAAGCAGTCTCTTGTTCGCGAGCACGCCAAACACGACAAAGACGGCCGTAAGGATCATATCCAGAAACAGCGCGATGATTTTCGGAGCGCTACCGCCCAGTTCCGCAGCCACGCCCGCCGCTATACCATCGATGATCTGCGTCGTCCCGAGGCTAATCAGGAATCGCCAATTTCCACCGGCAAACGTGATGATCGAAGTGATGAGCGTCAGACCCGCGATCCAGTAAAACCAGCCTGCACCTGACTTGTACTTGTGCGCGTATTCGGCATGAAGTTGTTGCATGGGAGTCTCCTTTGAAGCGTTGTTGAGGAAGGGCCACGTTTCATTTATCGGACTTCAGCTTGAAATCGGCGGGGACAAACTCAACCGACTTGATCACGCCGTCGGCCTTCATGCGTTTGTCCGTGTTCGGAATGTAACAAATAACCACAGAGTTCTCGGGTTTGCGAACGCCGCAACCAATCTCGCCTTTGACTTCGGGCGTGTAGGTGGTGATCTCGAGGTCGTCGAAGCTGCCGGCTCTCAGCCGCAACTCTCCTGAAGCAGTCTGCAAAACGAAGATGATGTTTTTCACTTCGCACTCGATCTTCACCAGCTTCGCCATCATTTGCGTTTCGCCGGCGGCGGCGGGTCGTAGCACTTCGCGCAAGTACGCCGAAGGATCCGACGGTATCTCCGTCACCGGCGTTTGCCCGACAACGACGTCAGGACCAGACACGGACGTGTCCGCCGGACCCTTGCGCAGACTGACCGGCTTCTTCTTCGCTTCCTCGTATTCAGCCAGTTGCTGCTCGTACTGGTTGAGTTGGTCCAACATCTGCTGCGCTGATTTCATTACATCTTCTTCGCCGTTCGACTTCGTGACCTGTTCTAGCAGCGGACGCGCGGTCTTGAAGTCGTTCTTGCGCATGTAAAGCTGGGCCAGCATGAACGTGAAATCAGCACGACCCGGCGACTCAGTCAACACACGTTTCATCGCTTCGATCGACTCATCAACATCCTTGCCGCTGACCAGGCTGACAAACGCCAGCAGACTGTACGACTCCGGAAAGTCGGGCCGCAGCTCGATCGCGCGTTTCAGATGCAGGCGAATCTTCGCTAACTCGTCCGGCGAGTAACTCGCTTGCGTATCTTCAGGACGTTGGCGGCTGAGCGTGAAAGCGTAGTAGTAATGCGTCAAATAGTTTTGCGAACTGGCCGCCACCGCGCGTTCCAAACTGGCGCGCGCTTCGTCTGCTTTACCCTCGTAAAAACGAAGCATGCCTAATGATGCGTGGGCCATCGCCAGGTTCGGATCGAGTTTCAGTGCCTTCTGAATATACTTTTCACAGTCTGCCCGCTGGCTGTGCAGGAGGAGATCGCCGAGATAGGCCTGTGATTCCGCTTCGGTCAACGGTTTGGCTTCGGCGGATGTGTCGAGTTCGATCTTCTGCTCGAAGTGACCCTTGATGTAGTTGTAGCGGTTCTGCTTTATGTACTCGCGTAAGTCTTTTTCCATCTCCTCGAACGTCGTTCCGAACGCTTGCGGAAATGCTTTTTCGACCGGCACGCCCTCATCGCGCAGGCCGAGGAAAGTCGCGAGCTTATCGAGCTTGCCTTCCCTGCCGATGATTAAGTAGTGCATCAAAGCCCACGACTGGGCGTAGAAAATGCTCTGCTTCTTCCCTTCGTTGTAATGCGGGGATTTGTGATCGACTTCGAACAGCGTGCGCAACGGCAGCATCTTGTTCTCACGCAGCAGGTGAACGTGATTTCCGATCGGCAGGCCAAGGCCAACCTTTTGATCGTCCGTGATGCTGAACGTGCTGTAGTACTCCGCGAGACCTTCGTTGAACCAGACGGGCGCGTTCTTGAACGTGTTGTTTACGAGCAGGTGCGTGTACTCGTGAAAGATCACGTTGAATGGATCGAGCGTTTGGAGATCCGTCGTTAGAGTTATGTAGTTGACGTCCTCGCCGGGTTGGAAGTAGCCGGCTGTGTTCGCGGCCGGCTTGAACGGCGCGTACGACTCGTCGCTCTTAAAGACCACGACGGTGGTCGGCACGGGTGTGTTGAATCGCATGTTTGGGAAGAGCTTGGTAAAGACTTCCCGAAACTGCTCCAGCTTCAGCGCCACCTTACGGATCTCTTTCTCGTTGGCGTTGCCAATCATGAAAAAGTTCTTGGTTTGGACGCTGACCCAGTTGTCTTTCGCGTGAACCGGGGACTGTTGGGAGACTAAGGCCAGAAAGCAAAGGGCGACTACAAGGGGGAAAAAACGCTTCATAATTCAGGTCCGTCGATGTTTGAGAGAGGCAGATCGAGGAGACGCCGGATTATAAAGGTGGCCCTGCGGCATCCGCAAGCGGGAGTCACATTCAAAAAGGAAATTGAAGAATTCCTCTTTCACTGACCTCCCGCAAGCAAGACACAGTTTAACGAAAAAGACCGGCGGCTCTATTCTTCTGGGCCAGTGCAGCTTGGGCCGTGAAGGGCGGGGATCTTCTGACTAATGATCGGATAGTTTGGAGCTTCGTCTATATTGATCTTCGTCCAATGAGCGTAGTTTTCGGGCACGTTGGTGTCGGCGAAGATCGCTTCAACCGGACATTCAGGCACGCACGCGTCGCAATCGATACAGGTGTCGGCGTTGATGTAAAGACGATCCGGTAATTCGTGAAATGCTTCAACAGGACAAACAGCTGCGCAGTCGGTGTACTTGCAATCGACGCATAATTCAACAACTACGTAGGTCATTGGGGAAATAAGCTCCTTTCGATGTCGAGCAAATAGTTATTCAGTCGTGAGTGTTATGTCAACAGGAAAATAATTTAGGTGATGTCTCAATTTGAAGGTGTTTCTCTGCGGTCCTCTGTGCATCCTCGCAATTTAAGACACCACCATGATTTACGGTGTGATCCAAATGTAATAGATCGCCTGACCGATCCCGATAAAGAATCCGATAATCGCACCGAACAGTTCAATCGTCTTCAAGTGTTGTTGAGCCACTGACAGGACCAGCTGTTCAAGTTTTTCGATCGGGTAATCTGAAACTTTCTTGCGCACCAACCCGCCAACGTCAAATTCCGCAATCGCCACCGGCAAACGTTCACGCGCCGCGAACGTAATTCTCTCGACGAGTCCGGAACTCGCACGCTCCATCGCATTCTCTGAAACGTGATCGCCCAAACGACCAATCGGCGCTATTAACAGTCGCTCGATCTGCGCACTGAGAATCGCATTGATCGTCCGCGCCGTGTCTTCGCGTGACAGCAAGTTCAACAAACTTTTCGTCAACAGTTCCTTGATGTGCTGGGCCGATCTCGAATCGACCTGTTGCAACACCGAACCGAGCGTTTGCGGACGAAGACGATCGATCGCATCACCGAAATGAGACGAGATCGAGCTCGAAAGCGTCTCGCTACGCAGGATCTCGACAAGCCGCGCCGTAACCTGGGCCTTAAGTTCATCGAACCTACCAGTCTCAAACTGCCCAATTAACTGGCTGAGCGGCCGGTTCATAACGTTGTCGATCGTCGCGTTAATAAAAGTCTCTGCTTCCTGCTCGAAAGCGGGCCCACGCAAGTATTCTTCGATCTTCTTCGGCAGCGTCTTGTTAACCAGATCGTCTACTTCGCGATGAATGCGTTCGCGCGAGATGAAGATCTTTTTGAACAGCGACAGCTGCTCGTAATACTGATCGACTTCGAGTTTGATGAGTGCGCCGATCTGTTTGCGCGTGGTCTGACTCGTCGCGATGTCTGCCAGGTGATGAACGATCGGCGGCACCTCCTGATCGATCCGGCCTTTAATGAACGCGATCGTGTCGGGCGTCACAGTTTCCGCAAGTGTCGCCGGACTGCGTGAGAGATCATCGAGGCGTCCCGAAACAAAGTCGCTAACTCGCGCTTCGAAACCTCCGTCGCCGATGTATCCCTGGAGTCGTTGCTGAACGAAGTCGAGCGCTTTATCGACCGACTCGTTACTAACCAGCTCGCCAAAGTTTCGCCCCAGCAGTTCGTCGATCTGCTTGTCGATGAAACGTTCGATGGCTTCACTCGTTTCTTCACTTCGCAACATGTCGGCGATGTACTCGGCGAGGCGGTACTGAAGCGCGGAAATGGTGTCGAGAATAGGCGCTCGCACATGTGCCGGCAGAGCATCGATGAACGATGGATAGACGCGAGCGAGCAGCTCGTTCGTGTAACTCCCGACAAAGTCGGCGACCTTCCGTTGAAAGAAACTCGTTTCGAACATTGCGTCGAAGACGGTCTGCTGCGAAACAAGTTCGTTCCCGACGGCATTGCCAATCGACTGGGCCAACTTCTCACGGTGACGCGGGATCATTCCCTGCGGCCAGATCGTGATGCCGAACAATTTTTTCGCCTGATAAGGATGGAAAAGCATCCAGATTGCGAGCCACGCCGCGCCAAAACCGTGAAGCGTCGCAAGGACAATCCAGGCGATGGCGACGATGATCTTGTGTGTTATTGGATCGAAATTCACTTGCCGGAAGGAGTTTCAACCGGATAACCGGCATTGATCCACGCGCCGGTGCCGCCCGCGACGTTGATCAAATTCGTGAAGCCTTGCTGTTGCAACAAACTGGCCGCCGCGCTGGAGCGATAACCGCCCGCACAAATCACCGCCGTGGGTTTGTCTTTTCGGAGGGGGAGTTGATCGATCGTTCGGTCAAGTGCTGACAGCGGCGCATTCAACGCGCGCGGTACGTGACCGTTGCTGAATTCAGCCGGACGCCGCACGTCGACGATCTGCAACTCACGATCGGCGATCTGTTCTTTCAACTGGTCTACGCTGACCTGTTCGATCGCATTGATCGGAAGCCCCGCTTCGCGCCAACTCTGAATGCCACCGCTTAGGTAACCTTTCACGTTCTCGATGCCGACGCGCGCGAGACGAACCACCGATTCGTCAACCTGCGAGTTGGTGTCGGCAATGATGACGATCTTCGCGTTCAACGGGATCAGACTGCCGGACCAGATCGCAAACTGTCCGCCCAAACCGATGTTCACCGAACCGGGAACATGGCCGGCGCCAAACTCTGCCGCGGAACGAATGTCGAGCAACACGTGACCGCTGGTCTGTAAACTCAAAACTTCATGCGCCGTCAGAGCGAGTGGCGCGGAGAGTTCCGACAGTCCACGCGCACCCGCGCGATTGATCTCGGCGTCTTTCGGAAAGTAGATCGGCGCTTCGGGCAAGTCGGCTGTCATCAACCTCACAAACGCTTCCTTGCTCATCGGCTTGAGCGCGTAGTTGTATTTGCGCTGCTCGCCGATCGTCGACGAAGTCTCCTTCGACATGTTTCGTCCGCACATCGATCCCGCCCCGTGTGCGGGATAGACCTCAACTTCGTCCGGCAGCTTCAAGAGCTTCTCGTGAAGCGAGTCGTACATCATCTCCGCCATCATCTGCGGTGTGTAGCCTTTGCCGCCGGCGAGATCCGGTCGGCCCACGTCGCCGATAAACAACGTGTCACCCGTCAATACTTTTTGCGGCTCGTCCGAAACTTCTGTGTCGGTAATCAACACGCAGATTCCTTCCGGCGTGTGTCCGGGAGTTTCGATGAAACGCAGGAGAACTTTTCCGAGGCGGATCTCTTCGCCGTCACGTACGGCAAGATGATCAAATGTAGCTTGTGCGTGTTCACCGAAGACGATCTCCGCGCCCGTGCGTTCGGCGAGCTCCTGGTGACCGCTGACGAAGTCAGCGTGCAGGTGTGTTTCGATGACGTACTTGATTTGTAGTCCCTGGGCTACTGCTTCGGCCAGATACTCGTCGACGTCACGCTGCGGATCGACGACCGCAGCCTCGCCCTCCGAACCGACGAGATACGAAGCATGCGCCAGGCACGCGAGATAGAATTGTTTGAAATACATTACAACCTCGTAGAACTTTGTACTTTGTGGTTTGTACTTTGCTCGCTAATGGACCGTGGAATTTTGATGCGCGGTCAAAAAGCTATTAACAAAGATCTAAGCACAAAGCACTAAGTACTTTCTGGCAATTTATAAAACTCACGAGCTGGTTTCAACGGGCGCAGCATCCAATACGGCCGCCGCGTCCGGTCGGGCGAATGTTTGTCTGCCGATCTCGTCATCGCCAGCCACTTTCGATATACGTTGCGCGACTTCTCAGTATCCACAAATATGTCGCCCGGCCGATCCTTTGGTTCCGCCGCACGCACGCGCACGGCCTGGTGCCAACAGTGCATGCCGGAAATCGGATCGGGATGGACCGGGAAAGTCATGTTTTGATGAACGCCCGCGTCCTTCCACCAGATCCGCAACGTGTCCGGATCGTCTGATTCATAAGGCTCGACGCCTTTTTCACGTTCGAGCCGCCACGTTGTGCCGTCGCGATCGAGTTTGACGGTCGCCATTAACTGGCGCTGACCTTCGTCGCTCAGTTTCCAGCGGCCCATGTGATGACTGCACGCGACAATGCCCGGCTTGATTCCTTCCGTCACCCACGCGGGCACGACGTAGTAACCGATCTCTGTTTCGACGCGGACGAGATCGCCGGTGCCCACGTCGAGTTTCGCTGCGTGCGACGGATGGATCCAGAGCGGATTCGTGTGGGCGATCTCGTCGAGCCACTTCGCGTTCGCGCTGCGCGTGTGAATCTGCACGGCCAGACGGAAAGTCGAGATCAGGATCGTCTGGTCTGCTTCGAGATTGTCCGGATGTACGTGACTCTTGATGTAGCCCGGAATCGCGTACTCGGGCCAGCCCCAACTGTTCATCGTCGACGAGTAGAACTCCAGGCGGCCACTCGGTGTGGGAAAGCCGCGCTTGATCTCGCCGCCATCAGTTTTGAT
>DATJKO010000075.1:0-3620 GCA_035491355.1 Pyrinomonadaceae bacterium | reverse complement strand
CTGCACCCTCGCGATAAAATCCGGCGATGACTTGAGATCGAGTGGGACCACGACAACGCCGCGCAACAGACACCCAAACATTGCCGCAATCCATTCGGCGCTATTCTCACCCCAGAACAACACCCGATCACCGTGTGCGATCCCGAGCACTTCCAGCTCTCGGGCAAACTGAAACGCACGCGTCGCAACCTCCGCAGACGACCACGACACGAGCCGCAAGCCGCGCCTCCGCACCACCACCGTCTCCCGGCCACGCGTTAGAAGATCGTCGATAAAACTAAGCAGCGTCTCCCGCATTCTTCACCAATGGTTCAACCAATCCGCCCTGGATTTTTGATTGACAGCTTCTCATCGCCAATGTTACACGTGCTAACTCTTAGTTCCGGTATCTTCCAAGTTCACGACAGTTCACGTGTAGGAGCTCAAATGGTTAGACCAATCAGGCGATCCTTGATTACCGTCATCTTTCTGGCGCTGACTTGTTCCGCCCTCGCTTATAACCCAATCGTTCAGTCGCGCTCCACCGCACTTGTTACAGAAAAGAACGTGCCCCTTGCCGGCGTCTTCGACGTCAAGAAGTTTGGCGCGAAAGGCGACGGAAAGGCAGTCGACAGTGTCGCCATCAATAAAGCAATCGATGCAGCGGCTGCGGCGGGTGGAGGGACCATCTTTTTTCCGGCAGGCGCCTATCTTTCGTTCTCAATTCGGCTGAAGAGCAACGTTGGTCTGTACATCTCACACGGCGCAATCATTGTCGCCGCCGACCCACGCGACGGCGACGGGAAGTACGATCTGCCGGAACCAAACGCCTGGGACCAGTACCAGGACTTCGGTCACAGTCACTGGCACAACAGTCTGATCTGGGGCGAGAACCTCGAGAACATTTCGATCACCGGACCAGGACGCATTTGGGGCAAGGGTTTGGTTCGCTCCGGCAATCAGTCGCGCACGAAAGAACAGAACGATGCGCTCGCGAACGTCGCGCCCGAGCCGAGGGCCGCGGCGTTTGGTTATCCCAACGTCCGTGACGCCGTCGAACCGGGTTGGGGCAACAAGGCGATCGCTCTCAAGCTCTGCCGCAACGTGCTCATTCGCGACATCAGCATCCTGCAAGGCGGGCACTTCGGAATACTCGCCACCGGCGTCGACAACCTCACGATCGATAACGTGACGATCGACACGAACCGCGACGGCATGGACATCGACTCGTGTAAGAACGTTCGCATTTCAAATGCAACGGTCAACTCGCCGTTCGACGACGGGATCTGTCTCAAGAGCTCTTACGGTCTTGGTTATGCTCGCGCTACTGAGAACGTGACCATTACGAACTGTCAGGTGAGTGGCTACGACGTCGGCACGCTCCTCGACGGCACTTTCAAACGTGATTATCGAGCGCCGAACGGTACGTTTAGTCCCACCGGGCGCATCAAGTTTGGAACTGAGTCAAACGGCGGTTTCAAGAACGTCACTATCAACAACTGTGTGTTCGACTACTCGCGCGGCCTGGCGCTCGAGGCGGTTGACGGTGCGTTGCTCGAGGACGTCACGATTTCAAACATCACCATGCGAGACATTAGTAACTCGCCCATCTTCCTTCGTCTCGGATCGCGTTTGCGTGGTCCACAGCAGACGACGAAAGTCGGCGCGCTGCGTCGCATAATCATCAGCAACGTGGTGGTTCACAACGCGGATCCGAAGTATGCGTCGATCATCAGCGGCGTTCCCGGATTTCTGATCGAAGACGTGAGGTTGAGCAACATTCGCATTTACGCGCAGGGTGGCGGCACGGTGGCGCAGGCCGCACTCGATCCTCCCGAGAGAGAAGCGGTGTATCCGGAGCCGACGATGTTTGGCGAGTTACCGGCTTACGGTTTCGTCATCAGGCATGTGAAAGGATTCCAGATGCGTGACGTGGAGATGAGTTATCTGAAGTCTGACATGAGGCCGCCGATCTGGCTCAACGACGTCAGCGGCATCAGCTTCATCAATTTACGCGTCCAGCGTGAAACTGACGTGCCCGCATTCATATTCAAGAACGTTGCCGACTTCAGCCTGATCCAATCATGGCCCTTGCCGGATCAGCGACTCGATCGAGTCGCGTCCGGCAAGTTGTAACTACGGATCATTCAAATAACGCTGATCGAAGCTTATCGCGGTTGTTCGTTTTCAACCGTCAGTTCGTTCTTGACGCTGAACAAACCCGGCACTGAACGAGCGCGAATGTTCGCCAGGTTCGCATCACCGCGATTTGCGACCACTCCTTTCAACGTCGCGTGACCGCGATTGACGATCAAGTGAATCGACGGCACCGCCTGATGTGCATAACGAAACAACGGCGAGTTGTAACCATAGATCTGCCGGTACAACGCGACCCGCAAACGATCGTCGTTTGGCGACAGCGGTAACACTTCGATTTGATTGTCGACGCTCTTTACACCTTCGATTTCCTTTACACGGCCGCCGGCATCCGACTTCGTCGTCGGTCTGACGACCTGGCCTCGCAAGACCACGGTCCCATTGGGCTGCACCTCGAATTGAAGCCAGTCAAACACGCCGTAATACGGAAGTGTCACCAACTCACCTCGGATCTCGCGTACAAGGCGCGGGTTGACCTGGGCCCTCGCCATCGATGGACCCGCCAATACCACCAAAGCAACTACCACAAACAGAAGCACCTTCTGTACGATTGCACGCATAATTTTCTCAAACCTCCACTACTGACTTAGTAGTAATAATTGGTTGCGGCTGTGTTGGTATTTGCTTTCTATTTTGTAAAAAAAAAGAACGCCGGCGATTTTGCAAATCGCCGGCGCTCAGTGGTGGCTCAGAGATTCTGTTATTGGCCGATCGGCGGATCGGAAGCGGACGCCGGTTGGGCGCCGTTCACGTGAATCGTGTTCGTGTCAGACGAGACGAAGTAGTGATTTTTACCGGTAGCGCTGACACCGTCCGCGACCTGCGGATCGGCATTAATCGTGTAGCCTGCTTGCGCGGTGGTCGATCTTGGAATGACTTTCATCGTGTAGACGTAACCATCCATAAGCGGAGTCGCACCGTCGAAACGAGTATCGAGCAGGTCTTCTTTGCGCATCTCTTCAAACGAGCCGAAGCTGCTGCGCTGGTGTGAGTTGAAATAAAGCATCTGCTGCTCGGCGATGACGCGCAGCGTTTTGACTGCGGCGGCTTCGTTTGCTGCTCTCATGGCTGCTTTGTAGCCCGTTACGCCGACGGCGATAAGAATGCCGATGATGGCGATAACGATCATCAATTCGATCAGCGAGAAGCCTCGTTGGTTTCTGTGATTCTTGTGTTGGGTTTGCATAACGCCTCCTCGGGCAGGTTACACGAAACGCTAATCAGAGGGTTCCGCTTTTTGACTCCGTCCGCCCGTTTTTCGAACGGGCTTAGTCTACTACAGGAACGTTCGCCAGGTCACACCGCAGAACAAATACCTTCAACCACAAAGTCACAAAGTCACAATGCATTGGACATTCTCATTGTGGCTTAGTGGCTTAGTGGTTGGTTTTTCGACGACTTAAGCGGCCAACTTTTCCGTGCGACACGTGCTCTTAGCATGTAGAATGCAGCCAATTTGATGCGAAACCTCGAAACAGTCGAAG
>DATJKO010000074.1:0-4332 GCA_035491355.1 Pyrinomonadaceae bacterium | reverse complement strand
CGTCAGTCCGATCAGGTGTGTTCCCTTCGAACCGTAATAACCAACAGTAAACACGGTGTTGTTGCCCAACTGGTGCTGAACGTCGAGCGACCAGTGCTGCATGTACGGCGTGTGCCAATCAGACTGGACCGCGCGCAAACCCTGAACCGTTAGGTTGGTCGGAATGCCGGCGGCCGGAGCGTCGAACCTCACGTTGGTGGCAGTAGCGGTTTCCTGATACGGCGGATTCACACCGATGTTCTGGAGATAGGTACCATTCAACACCTGCTCGTGATAGACGCCGTAGCCAGTACGAATCGAAGTCTTGCCCTCGCCAAACGGATCCCACGCGATGCCGATACGCGGAGCGAAATCGGCCGCCGGGTTATCGATAACGTACTTGCCATACGGAGAAACCGTCGGGCGGCAATTGAACTGTGCGGGGCCAGTCTGGAAGTTCTGATCATTTACGATGATGCCGTTGCACCAGTTTCCGGTACCGGCAACGCGGTTTCCCGCGCCTGTAACCTGCGGCGCCAGCGCCGGGTTGTAGAGTTCCGGCACAAACGTCGATAAGCGCCCATTCTTGTCATAAGGGCTCGGGAAGTAGGAGTAACGCACACCGTAATAGAGCGTCAGGTTCCGTTTCACCTTCCACTCATCCTGTGCGAAAGCTTCGAAAGCTTTCGAGCGCAGGTCGGCGGTGTAGTCGAAGTGGGCTTGCGCGAAGGTCTGCACGTTTCCCACCAGGAAGTTGGCCCAACGTTGAATGTTCTGATTGAGAGTACTAGTGGAAACCCCTGTGGGTTGCGTAGTGCTAAAGGCGCTGTAGAGACCTTCGTTGTTACCGGCAAGAGCGTTCTCGTTTTTGCGATAGAGCGAATACACGGCACCGTACTTGAGCGTATGGTTGCCCATTGTCGAAGTGAGCGTACCGGTGAAATTCTGTTTCCAGGAGAAGTTGTCGTACGGGCCAAAGCTCGTCAGTCCAGTGAACCCATTACCAGTGATGGACGGGTTTCGGTCCCTTGTATTCTCGAACGGAAGAGTAATCGGAATCGACGTGTTTTGCAGCGCCAGCAAACCGATGTTCTGGCTCAGGATCGCGCCATAGCCGTACGTGTAACGGCCTTCGATCACCGTCTTCGGATTTACCACCCAGGTCATGTTGGCCGTGTGTGTTTTGCCCGGTGAGTTGGTGGACGTGGTGGAAACATTCGGAAGTCCGCCACCGCTCGAGAACAATGCGTTGGCATCGATCGTCGGAATACTGTCTTTCTCGTAGCGGTAGTAGAACGACAAGTGGTCATTAACCGTGTGATCGATCTTGACGATGGTCTGATCGAAATCTGATTTGTTCGCCAATGCCGTGGTGAGATTGAACGGAGCTGCCGCAGTCGCGGCGTTCGGCAACGGTAGTCTGTTGTAGATGCCGTTGACGTACGCCATCGCCGCCGGACTTAGCAGAGCGTCTGGAATCGGTGATCCCGCCGGCAGAATGAACGAACCCGTGCAGTTGGCCTCTCCGAGTGCCGGACGATTGATACAAACCGGAATCGGGAAGACTCCGCGCCGCAAATTAGCGTCAGGCACGGTAACAGTCGCAGCTGCGGTAAAGCGACTGTCGCGACGGAATTCCTGCGAGAAGAAGAAGAACGTGCGCGGCACTTTGGGCAACCACTCGTCCGATGGTCCTTCGCCGAAGCGAGGGAAGTAAACTGGTCCACCAATAGTCCAGCCCCAGTTGTTGTAATGGAACGGTGGCCGCTTCGCCTTGCCATTCTCGTCTCTGCCGAACGGCGGGGTCGTCGTCGCATTCAGCAGGAAGTTATTGGCGTTGAAATTTGGGCTGCGATAGAACTCAAAGATGCTGCCGTGAAACTCATTCGTTCCCGAGCGGGTGATCACGTTGACCTGGCCGCCGCCGCTGCGTCCTGATTCTGCCGGGAAGAGGCTCCGGAGAACACGAAACTCGCCGATGGAGTCGACGCTTGGATAAGCCTGGATGGTGATGTTTGAACCGCGGTCGGTGATGTCGGCGCCGTCAACCGTGAAGGTATTCTGGCTGCTGCGCGCGCCGTTCACTGAGATGTTGATGGTGTTAGCTTGTCCTTCGGGATTGGTTGTACCGACGTAGACCTGATCGGACAAGTCGTTGGAAACGCCGGGCGACAAGGCAACGAGCTGCACCCAGTTGCGATTGTTAAGTGAAAGTTCGCGGACCTGATCCCCACTCACCAAACTCGAAGCCGTCGCCGTCGCCAATTCAACTGAGACAGGATCCGTAGCAACCATCACCGTCTCAGAGATGCTGCCGGCTTCAAGGGCGGTATCAACCGCGCGCCGCTGTCCAACGTCCAACTTGATGCCGCTTTGAACGGCCTTCTTAAAGTTCGGCGCCTCAACGGCAATCGAATAAACTCCCGCGAGAAGATTCGGCGCTGACCACTCGCCTTCATCGCCGGTTGTAAGGGTGCGCACTACCACTTGTTTTTCAGTATCGGTGAGCGTCACGGTCGCGCCTTTTACTACGGCGCCCGTCGTGTCTTTAACCGTTCCATAGAGATTACCCGTGATCTCCTGGGCTGATGCGACGCCGCTGATTGCAAAAATCAGCAGCATCAAGAGAGTGATAGTCGTTAGCTGGGTGGTGAAACGTTTCATGGGGATATCCTCTTCATGATTGTTTGGAGTGGACGGGCACCCGCCAATCGGACGAGCCAACGGGGGAGAACCGCAAACACCTGGGTTTTAGTACAGAAATCGGCAACGCAATTGTCGTTTTGGAAAAAAGAAGCCGTGCTCGTATTCGAGTGCGGTCATTGTTACATACACTTTAACTAGGCGCAACAACATCACCACTGTCGGGAAGCCGTGGATCGTATGGTTTCCCTGCTGCCGCTGCCCCGCAACGCCACGCCGGGACGCGCCTCCGTCATTTGGTTGTTCGCCAACACTACAGAACCGTTGACCAGCACGTAACTGATGCCCAACGGATACTGGTGCGGCTTATCGAATGTCGCCTGATCCGCAATCGCTTTTTCGTCGAAGACCACCAGGTCAGCGGCGAAGCCTTCGCGAATCAGGCCGCGATCCCGAAAGCCAAACGTCTGTGCCGGCAGTGACGTCATTTTTCGAATCGCGTCTTCCAGGGAAATCAGTTTCAGGTTGCGGACGTACTGTCCGAGTACGCGGGCGTTGTTGCCGTACCCACGCGGGTGCGGAACGCTGTCATCCAACTGTCGCACACCGGCATCAGACGCGATCATCGTGAACGGTTCCTGCAGAATCCGTTTCACATCGTCTTCGCCCATGCTGTGGTAGATCATACTGGCGCCGCCCGCTTCGTACATCGTCAGCATCTGGTCGATCTGGCTGGTGATGTCGCTCTTGTTGCGGACCTGTTTAGTGATTTCGGCGATCGACTTTCCATTGAAGGACTTGTCAGGACCGTAGGAAGCGACGACGGCAAATGAGTAGTCTTTGAAGCCGCTGCGTTTGAGTGCGTCTTTGGTGTCGCTGATGACGCGCTCGCGTGTGGCCTTGTCGGCAAGGCGCTTCTTCGCTTCTTCAAACCCACCAGCGTGCAACCAACTCGGCAGACGAGAAGCTAGCGAAGTGGAACTCGCAGTGTAGACGTACTGGTCCACCGTGACACTCAAGCCTCGCGCACGGGCCTCACGCACCAGGCCGAGCGTCATCGGTGTTTGACCCCAGAGTCGCTTGTTGCTGATCTTGAAATGAGAGATCTCGACGGGCAGTCCCGCCTGCTCGCCGATCAGAATGCTTTCGCGAATCGCATCGGCGACTTTGTCGCCTTCGTTGCGCATGTGCGTCGCGTAGAGACCGCCATGCCGGCCGGCGATGCGTGCGAGCGCGACGATCTCGTCAGTCTTCGCATACGTCCCGGGAACGTAGATGAGTCCGGTTGAGAGACCGACGGCTCCGTCTTTCATCGCCTGCTCGACGAGCGCTTCCATCTTCTTTTGCTCGTCGGCAGACGGCGCGCGATCGTCAGCGCCCATCACTTCCCGGCGTACAGATCCATGCCCAATCAGCGTGGCGAGATTTACGGCCAACGGCTTTTCACTGATCCGGCCGAGAAACTGGCCCACGTCCGTTGCGGACGATCCGCAGTTGCCGGTGACGAGAGAAGTCACACCCATGCGGACAAAGTTCTCCGCTGAGGGCAAGCTGTAGATCGACTCAACGTGCGTGTGAACGTCGATGAAACCGGGAGCGAGTATCTGGCCGTGGGCGTCGATCGTCTTCGCGGCTGCGTCTCGCGCAACGCGACCGATACGCACGATGCGTCCGGCTCTAATGGCGACGTCGCCGCGGAACCACGGATTG
>DATJKO010000073.1:0-4267 GCA_035491355.1 Pyrinomonadaceae bacterium | reverse complement strand
TGAGATTCGCACTTGGCGAAAGTGCATCGAAGATTCGCTCCGCCAGTCGTGCGACCTGTTGTGAATGCGCTTCCTCGTACCCGAATCGCTTACCGACAGCGTGTACGCCGCGCAGTTTCTGATCGTCAATGTCCGGCATGGGCGGCCGCGACTCAGCTTCCCGCTCACGGAGCCGATCGATGATCACTCCCTCTCGTAATGCCCAGTCGCACGTCCGCAACGATTTGATACCCAGCGCACGCATCGTTCCTTCCAGAATTCGTCCGCCGGCGACGATGATCTCGCCGCGTCGAGCCATCAGTCCGGCGATTTCGCGACGCTGAGCCGCGTTCATCACCGACAGCGCTGCGTTCCACGCCGTGAGTTCCTTCAAGTGAATGATCGATTCGACGGGCTGCGCCGCATCGGCATTCTCATCACCGGAACGACGTCGCAACGCGGCGCCAATCGCCAGGATAGTTCCCGACGTTCCGGTCTCTGCCTCCCAACTATGTTCGCGCAGCTCGCGTGCGGGTCGGTCCAGCGCCGACTGAATCTCCGCGCGGAGATCGTTCAACTGATCGGCACTTGGCGGGTCTGACTTAAGAAACCGCTCCGTTAGACCAACCGCGCCGAGTTTTATCGACAGCAGCGCCAACGGTTGCAGGTCGCGAAAGATTGAGATCTCCGTCGACCCGCCACCGATGTCAATGTTGAGCGTCGGGACGTCCTTCCTGCTGCATCCCTGCGTCGCAGCCAGGCCGATCAGTCGAGCTTCTTCAATCCCGGAAAGGACTTCAACGTGTACGCCCGCTTTTTGTTGAATCGCACGAATGAAGTTAGCTGCGTTGTTAGCTTCACGTACCGACGCCGTCGCGATCGCCACGATCGATTCGGCGCCCCGCGCTTCGGCCATCGAACGAAAACGCTTGATACATTCAGCGGCGCGCAAGGTCGCGGCCCGGCTGATGTAACCCTTCAGCAGCGTCTCGTGACCCAACCGTACCATTTCCCGTTCGCGCATCAGCACTGCGAACGAGTCACTGGCCGCAGCATCAACTACCACGAGCTTGATGGAGTTCGAACCGATGTCGATGGCCGCAAACTTCAAGGCAGGGCTTTCTTGTTGAGGTCGACCACGTTTACCGGTGTCTTGGCTGGAACAGCCTGAGGTTTCTCCCGCAACGATTGTATCGGACTGACTTTCTCGTCCGAACCCGTTGGTTCATCGATGAGCCTGGTAACAGCGCGCCGCAAATCAGCGGCAACCGATCGCACAGATCGCGATGCATTCAAAACGTGGAATCCATACTCGCTGCTCATCCGGTCAAACACTTTCAGCATCCGCGTTTGATACTCGATGAAGCTGTCGTAAAAGTCTTCGCCAAGATGCAGGTCCATACCGGATTCCCAGTAGTCGAAACCACGGCCCGAACTGAGCACTCGCTCGACCAGCTGCTGAGGTGTGGAAATACGAAGGTAGAAAACCGCGTCGGGCACGAGCGCCATACTGTAGATCGATCTGATCCAACCGGAATCGATGCCGCGCACTTCGGCGCGCGCCATGGCGGAGTAGATGTAACGGTCGGTAAGCACCACGAACCCGGAACGCAGCGCGGGCAACATCTCGTTTTCGAGTCGATCGATGAAGTCGGTAGCGTAGAACAGTTGCATCGTGAGACGGCCCAGCGTGTGTCCGGTCTTCGCCTCTTTGATGCCGCGCCCGGCAAGCACCGAACGCGTCATGCCCGTATCAAGCACGGCATGCCCACGCGACTCGAGCCATGTGCGGAGCAACGCGATGTGCGTCGAACGTCCCACGCCGTCGGTGCCTTCGATGACGATCAACTTGCCGCTGTACTCTTCGTGCTCGACGCCCGGTAGAGGCGTTCCGTATGACTGTTTATGGTTAATGGGACCTCGACCGCCTCTTCCTAAGATGTGGACTAATCAACATGCGCATCTCGCGTTGTTGTCTTTCGATCGAACGGCTCGCGTCGATCACCGTCAACCCAAACTCTGAAACCATCCGATCGTACTCGTCGAGGATCCGGCCCTGGAAGATCTTGAAACTGTCTTCGGGGTCGTCAGACCAACCGAGATCGAGACCTGCTTCGTAATATTTCAGATTGGGCCGGCCGGAGACGATACGGTCAATCGCGACGTCTAGTGGCGCTCGGAAAAAGAAAGCTACGGTAGGTTTGACGGCAAACGAATAAACATCGCGTACCCAACCACGGTCGCAGCCCCGTGCGACGTCACGCGCAAACGCCGTGTAGATGTAACGGTCGGCGAGTACGATTGCGCCAGCCTTCAACGGCGGAATAATGTCGCGCTCCGTGCGGTCCGCAAAATCGGTCGCGTGCAGCAGCGAGAAACTTGCCGGCGTGAAGAGGTGACGTTTCTTCGCGCGTTTTGTCGTATCCTTAACGAGCGGCGATGAGTTCCACTCCGAGAAGAAGACGGGGTAGCCTTCGGCCTTGAGCCACTGATGCAGCAGCGCGAGTTGCGTTGATTTTCCGCTGCCGTCGGTGCCTTCGACGACGAAGAGTTTGCCTGGAAATCGGTGTTGTCCGTAAGAAATCATCGGCGCACGAGCCTAGGTTATTCGTGTTACAGGAGTGTGAAAACGCAAGCACATAATACGGGGATTTATGCGAATCTTGTACCTCTTACGACATGCCAAATCAAGCTGGAAAGACGAAACGTTGTCCGACTTTGACCGTCCCTTGAAGGGGCGGGGCAGAAAAGCAGCGGAACATATGGGCCAGGTCTTAGCGGAAGAGAAATTGAAGTCGCCGTTGGTGATTAGCTCACCTGCGGTGCGCGCGCGTGAGACCGCGGAGCTCGTTCTCGAAAGCGCGGATCTCGGCGTGGAGCCGCGTTTCGACGAACGTATTTACGAAGCCGACGTGCGGACGCTGCTCGAAGTGGTGCGATCGATTCCGGCTTCCGCTAACACGGCGATCATGGTGGGCCACAATCCGGGCTTTGAGAACCTGTTGAATTATTTCACGGGTGATGGTCGCCACATGCCGACTTGCGGGTTGGCGAAGATTGAGTTCGATGCGGCGAGTTGGATTGAGGTAGCGGAGGAAACCGGGCGGCTCGAGATGTTTGTTAAGCCGCGAGACTTCGAGGATTGAGCTATCTGTCGCTCACAAACTCCCCGTACGCACTGCGTTTCTGCGCACTCAGATGATTGCTCAGAATCTGGTAGAAGCACTCTAGACAAACGCCGGAAGCATCTTCCTGGTCGTCGTCGCGAATCTTTGATCCACACCACGCGCACTGCACGAGGAACCGGTCTTCGCTTTCTTTAAAGCTGCGATCCATGGTTGCACCTCCTTTCATGTGTCCCCAGCATGGACACGGCAGGTTACGAGCTCCTGTCTGAAGTCTTAAATGTTCGTTAAGAATTCAGGCGGGGTTTAGTCTCAGATCGCGGGGCGCGACGGTAAAGCCCGTGTTCTCTTTAACGGCGATTCCGCTGCTTAACTGTGGTCCTGGTCTTCTTCGCCGCGCCGATCTCGGTCAGTATTTTCTTCGCTTCTCTCGCTTGCCACTGCGCGTTGTTGAGCCGCTCGCGAGTTTGGCCTAAGTTCAATTTGCTCAGACTCGCCTGGGCTTCCTTGATGCCGCGGATCGCGAAGTTCAGTCGCTCGCACACCTCGCGGAGACGATCAAGCTCAGGATCTTCGCTGGCTGGAGGTGCAAACCCAACGGCGCTCATTCGCGCAACTTAGCCGTCCGATTTTCGCTTGGCAATCATCATCGGAGCGAAAATGTGATGAAGTGCTGATTCTCTGCAGAGTTCGCAGAGAGACCCAGAATCGGTAATTTGCAGACGCTAGGTGCAAAGGAAACTGAAGCCGTGCTAGGGGCGGGTCACGACGATTGATGTTCGCCGGAGATCTTCGCTGCGCGGACGCGAGTTTTGAAGCGAGTGGCGCGCGCTTCTTCCGACATCTTTTGCAGCGCCGTATGGACGCGCAGGATGATGTCTTTCAACTGTTTCAGTTCTTGCGGGGTTTTCTTTTCAGCCAGGATTGCGGCAGCTATCTCGCTGCTGAGTTCGTTAGAAATGGCCATGACTCAATGGAATCCCTGATCTTGCCGAGGCTTTTTTTGAAGAGAGGCCATCGTAGTTTTCCGGTGTTACGTTGATGTTAATTTCATGTTAAATCACGGCCGGCCGGCGTGGTCCAAACCTTCCTGAGCACCTCTTTCAAACCCGCCAATTCTCCCCGCTTAACAAACATTTAAGGCGATATTCACTGCTCTTTAA
>DATJKO010000072.1:0-6347 GCA_035491355.1 Pyrinomonadaceae bacterium | reverse complement strand
CCAGGCTTTCGCAGTCATGGTTGAAAGCGAAAGCCTGATGCTTCGGTTATGGCAAGCCGATGCCAAAGGTAATACCGCTGCCGAGACCCGCGGCGGGATTTGGTGTCCCCTGACCCGGTTGCGGCCGCGGCGCGAGCATGGCGAGCAGCGTGTCAGCGCCGGCGACAAGCGAAATCGCCGTCAGCCGGTGCGGATCGACGCCCTGCGTACTGGAAACGATGATGGTGTCGCCGACCTTAACATCGGCAACTGTAATTACCGGCAGTCGTTCGAGCATATCGTTGACGTTGAAGCCAGGACGGCCACCCGGCCCGCCGGGCCCACCCGCTCCTGGACCACCCGGTCCCTGCGGTCTCGCTCCGGTTTGTGCCTGTCCCTGACCTTGTCCCTGGCCTTGTCCTTGACCCTGCGCAGGAGCACCGGCACCGGGAGCGCCACCGGGACCACCGCCGCCGCCCCGATTGAAACCACCCATCATCGCGCCCATGTCGGAAGGAAATCTGCGCAGCACAGCGTCCTGCTTGACGATGATCGTCAGCGGGGTCTTCTTCTCGAGTTCGTTGATCTTGATCTCGCCGGTTGTCGGATCAACGGCAGTAACGACGCCGCCAACGGAGCGAAAACTTCCCGTCACGACTTTTTGCGGATTGAAACGAAGCGGGTCTTCAGTGCGCTCGCCCAGCGCGCGCAACTGATCGCCGACTTTCAGCTCGCCAAAACTACTTGGCTTCGCATCGCCGAACTTGATCGAATCGGGAGCGTAGCGCTTCATTTCTGTCTTATCGCTGACAGGAATGACGACCGATTGCGTGCCCGCCATCGTGCGGTTACTGATCGTTATCTCCTTCGTGTCAGGCTTGAGTGCGGTGATCACGCCGAGAATGCCACGACGACGCCACTCGAGCCGTTCAGCTTCCTGCTTCTTCGCGAGGTCGCCCTTGGTCATCACGATGACCTGCATGGCGGGCACAGTCTTTTGATCCGCTGAAACGGTGCCGCGGGCCATGATGCGGTCGCCTTCGGCTACGTCGGCAAACGTGATATCGGTCGCGTTCGTTAGCGTCTGTTCGCCGGGCGCGAGTTTCTTGTAAGTGGTCTTATCGTTAACTGAAACGGTAACGACCGAACCAGCATCGGTCTTGATCGTCACCTGTTTCGTGGCGGCATCGATACTTTTGACTTCGCCAATCGCGTGTTTGGCGGCGATCGATGGATCATTGCCCTGGGCCAGGGCAACCGAGGTTGCAATCGACAGTGTAATCAGTGAAATGGCCGTAAAAACGAGCGCCCTCATCTCTTATCCTTTCCGTTTTGTAAACACCACCGGGTACGAGTTTATGGAGGTTTCTGCAAAAGATAGATTACACGGATTTCCAACCAACCCGATAGCGTGCCGTCAGTGCGAGACCGAAGCTGATGATTAGAATGAACGCTGCCATGAACGGCCAAACGTACGGCAGCGACGTCAGCAGTACCCAGAGAGTCGTTCCCAGCAACAGCGCTACGGCTTCTGAATTGTTGCCTATGTGTACGTATTTCCGCTGGAGCCAACGACCCGTCGCCGCGTAAAGGACGACTCGGCCAAACACACTCGCGACGATCAAAAGCAGCAGCGCCAGCAAACCCACCAAAACCTGAAGCGGTTCTGGCATGAAGCGCAGGCTCAACGGAACTGTAAAGAACAGCACTACCAACCCAATGAATCCAATCGCCGCAACTCGCAGGCTCGTCAACTGCAACCTCGCGACGCCGCGACTGATCGTTCCCGGCATCACTGCCGTCACCGCCAGCGAAACTATGAACCAGAAAAGCACGCCTAGCAGGCGCGTGCCCAGGTAAGTCGGCGACCAGCGCGGGCTGAGCAAGCCGGTCGGATTGCGCATCATCTCGCGCAGTTCCTGCTGGTAGCCGGCGTACATGATGGTCTTCGCGGCGGGATTACGCGTCACGCTGGAGTTTTCGGCGATATAAGTGCCACCGAGCACGATCACGTCGCCGCCGATCCGCGAGCCGGGACGTTGAATCACATTCCCACCGATGCTCGCGACGTCACCTTCGACAACGCCCTCGACAATGACGTCGGCGCCAAAGGCCATCGCGCCCTGTTTGACTGTACCCGTGACTCGCACTGAGTTGCCTACTCCAAAGACGGTGCTGTCACTGACTCCATTAACGAGCACGACACGTTCTTCAGGTTTTGGACCTTCGACACCTTGCGCGTAAACGGCCCCGACCAACACGAGAGACCAAACGAAGAGCGCGACTAGTCGTAGCAGACCAAATTTCCGGAGAGCTGTAGGTATTTGGGGAAGAGGAGTTTGGAGGTTGGCTTGTGCGCGACTGATAACCATGGCCAACAGGCAGCCCCCTTACTCGGTTGCGTCCGTGCGATGGTAGTTGGAAATCAAGCGCGTGAGTATCAGAATCGCAACCACGAGCAGAACCATGAGGGGAACGACTGAACCCGTTTCGACGATCAGTTTCCTGCTCAACACGCCGAAGATAACGACGAGCGCCGCGCCTGTATCGTAAACGATGCTGGACAGGAAGCCGACGACGCTGACTGAAGCCGCAACGAATCGTTCGCCGAGAGCGAAGATCGCATCGCGCGCTGTCGCGCCGATCAGAGCAAACCCGCCAAGCGCGAGCAGCAAACAGATAACCAACGCCTTTCGGTTTTCAGAACGCGTGCGAACGCCTCGCATGTCGGTCTGTGCAACCGCCGCGACCATTCTGGAAAAACCGGCGGGCACGGAGATTTCAACTCCGTCGGTCAACGCGGCGTCGAGCTCGCAAACGAACCGGCGATGGACCTGCAACTCCGCCCGGCACCCAGCACACGTTTCGACGTGCTGCTCGAACAGCGCCGTTGAACGGGCATCGAGCTCTCCGTCCACGTAAGCCGCAACGAGATCCGTTTCACAGATTTCTCTTGGATAGCCAGTCGGCATTAAATCCCGGTAATTCCCTTCTCGACGAACTGCTGCCGCATCATTTCCCGTGCGCGAAACAGACGGTTCTTAACCGTTCCCAGCGGCAGGCCAGTGACTTCCACGATCTCTTCGTAACTGAGGTCCTGCGAGTGGCGGAGGATCACCAGCTCGCGATAATTCGCCGGCAGCGCCCGTACCACGGTCTCGATCTCGATGCGCCGTTCACGCTGTTCGCTCTCCTGTTCCGGACTGAGCCGGCCCGACTCGATCGGCATGTCAAACTGATCGCCATCCGTGCCAATCATCAGCGACTGTTCGCGGGTTGAGGTGCGGCGCAGATGGTCGACGGCTGCGTTATGAGCGATCTTGTAAATCCAGGTGGAGAACTTGAATTCGGCGCGGTAGCGATGCAGAGAACCGTAGACTTTGATGAAAATTTCCTGGGTCAGGTCCAGGGCCGACTCGTAGTTACCGACCATCCGGTAGACGTAGGCTGAGATGGGTCGCTGGTAGCGGCGGACGAGTTCTTCGAAACTTCCCTCGACCCCACGGACGGCGGTCGCGACGAGATCGCGGTCGGCTACCGAAGCAAGTTCGCGTGCAAAAATCGTGGAAACGGAGGAGGCGGCAACACTCATGATACCGGGGTGTTACGTCTGAGTAACACGGATTGTTTCAATGGGTTACCGAAAAACTACCAGGATAAAGTTGCCAGCCCGGCCGGGGCGGCGATGGAGTCGAAACTGAACTCGCGGCTGGGCAGTTGGAGACCCAGATGATGCGCTTCGAGCGTGTGTAAATTGTCGCCGGTGGTCTCATTAACGATCTCGCTGGCGCGTTCGCGGGTGATGCCCTCACCCATCACCATCAAGCGGGTCAGCCGGCTGCCGTTCTCGATACCTTCCGGAGCGGTGCGGTTGCGGTAAAAAAGCAGAAAACGGTAGAACTCGTCCTCAAATTCGTCAGGCGCACAGGTCACCGTGCGTACGATGAGCGGGTGCCCGTCGCGGAAGATCACGCCGGTAAACCCCTCGCCAAAGCCGCTCAACAACAGCGAATCGCCGGCGCCGCCGTGCCGCATCAGCCACTGCGCCTCGCCGAGGTGCCGCGGCAGAATCAAACCAGTGCGCCATCGCAGCAAATCGAGGACTGACTCGTATTCGGCCAACACGTCTTTCCTGACGCCCACGACGAGATACCGATCGCGTCCCTGCGGATCTTTTTGGAGGCGCTCTTTGGAAATTGAAAGCTCGTCGAGTGCCGCGCCGAAACCGCGCTCGATCTTCCAGGTCAGCACTTCCTGAAGCTCGGAACCTGACTGCGCCTGTCCCTCCATCGTTACCACGAGCGTACGAGTCGTGGCTTCCGGCAAACTCAACGACCAGCGCTTCTGTTTCAACAGACCGGCACTGGCGGCAAGCTCCTTCAGGACGTTGGCGAGTTGCGCGGGGTCTTCGAGGTTTGGCTGATCAAAACTGGGACGGACCAGCGACTCCGAGATATTGAAGGTAGCGGCACGACGCAAACGGGAAGTGTTGTCTTTCCCGCGTTCGAGATGGACCACAGAAGCTACGCCTTTTTCAAGGCCAATGGCCGTGGCGGGATACCATGGATTGACGAGCCTGGAAACGAGGTTGGGCATTAGTGGATCAGCGAATTGATTACCATTCGCTGTAGTTAGTTCCCTCGGACGATGTCTCAGTGGAAGCGCTGTGGATGTCGGTCAAACCTGAACCGCCATCGATCGAATTTGGATCGTCACCATTCGTCGGCGTCCAGTCTGTCTGGCCGGTGATCGGATCGACAGGAACTTCGCGCATATACCTTTCGGTGACAAGTTCGTCGAGCGACTGCGGTAAACGTCCCTTGTCGGCGGCAAACTGATCTATCAGCGAACGCATTTCAAAAAGATTGTTGCGCAACACTGTCTCACGCGTGTGCATGATCGTGCGCTGGTACTGCGGTAACGCAATGGACGCAAGAATGATGATGATTGAAATAACGATCATCAACTCCAGCAATGTAAATCCCGCGGCGACCAATGAACTGGGCCGCCTGTCTCGTTTTTGCAACTTACCAATCACTGTACTGCTCTCCATTTAATGCTTTCGCTCTCGACTTGGAGCGAATATCAAAAACGTTCTCGCCGCCCCACGAACCGGCATCTGGCGTGTCGTAGCACGACCGAAGATCCCAGTCAGCTTTACCCGTAATAGGATCGATTGGAATCTCGCGCAGGTAAACCTTCGTCTTCGTCGATGCCTGGCTGTTCAACTCCGTTGCCGCAACGCCGGGTTGGCCACGGCCACCCATGCCACCCATCTGGCCCCTCGGAACCACATTCACGCCGCTCACGAGCGTTTCAAGATCCGGCGGGTAATGGTCCGGATTGTCGATCCCAAAGATCGTGCAATCGCTAATCACCACTTTGCTGCGCGGGTCGATGAACGCTGCGCCGGGCACACCCGGAACACCACCCGGTGGGGCGCCGCCCCCCGGAAGCGCCCCACCGGCGCCAGTGCAAACCATGCCCATCGTGTCGCGATGAAACTCGTCGACCGCAATGCGAAGTTGTCGCAACGTTTCGCGCAGTCGTTGTTCCCTCTGGCGTTGCACGGTGACTTTCACGAGCGGCATCACGCCGAGTGTCAAAACTGTCATCACCGTAATGGTGATAACCAACTCCATCAGCGTGAAGCCGTGCTCGCCCCGCCGTAACGTGGCGCGCAAAGGAACGCGGCGACCAGTGGCCTTACTTCTGTTCACCCAGTCGCCGCGTTGTTGGGCTGCGTACTGCCTGTTCCCGTTCAACATTACTGTTTGACTATGGCTGTCCCCTGGAGAACCTCCGACGCCAGATCCTTGGCATCCGTGGCCACCAGGTGCAGCCGCTCCTTGTCGAAGACGAGCGATGCATTACCCGTTCCGATGGCTTCGATTTCGATGAAGAACAGCGGCCCTGTTCCGCCAAACGACATCTTCCCGTTCAGAGAAGAGATCGAGATCAGACAGACGCCACTTGGATCTACGGAGGGTGTAAAGATCGCCGCAGCATCAGCCGGCGCGCCGATCAGCGTACCCGCCGTAACGGTATGGACCTTCACCACCTTCGGATCAAACCGTAACGCCATCAACGCGAGACTCAGCGGGACCTCCGAAGTTAACTGAATCGCGTAACGCCGCTTCTCACCGATTTTCAGCACGTCGTCCGTTGGCAGGAAGCTGAGCTGCGCGACGCGTTTCGCATTTAACTTCGTGTCGAGTGATGTCTCCGTGGGCTTCGGCGTGGATGTCAGCACCGCGTTTTGCGCCCCAGCGGCACTCGGGTTTACGGCCGCAACGTCCGCTGCTGCTTTTTCACTCACCAGCGATTTAGGCGCAGGTACGAACGCCGGCAACTCTTCCACTGCACCC
>DATJKO010000071.1:0-2988 GCA_035491355.1 Pyrinomonadaceae bacterium | reverse complement strand
CCAGAACGATGCGATTCACCTGTTTTTGCATCAACGCCTGGACGGCCATCGCGACGGCGAGGTAAGTCTTGCCGGTGCCGGCGACGCCGATACCGAACACGACGTCCTTTTCCTGAATCGCCTGGATGTACTTTCTTTGATTGACCGACTTCGGCGCGACCTGTTTTTTGCCGGCCGGATTGAAGCGCGCCTTGGTGAAATAGTCGCGGAGGCTGAAGGCGCGGTCTTCGGCAATCTGCGCAAACGCCTCGCGCAGCTCCTTGTCCGTGAAGTGCTTGCCTTCTTTAAAGAGGTCTGAGAAGTCCTGGAGGATGCGTTCTACGGTATCGACGTCGGCTGGGTCGCCATCGATGGAGACGTCCTGCCCGCGCGCGTCAATTCTGACGTCGAGCAACGACTCCAAATACTTGATGTTCTGGTCGTGAACACCAAAAAGCGTCTCCAGGCCACGGGGCGGAAGCTCAATCTTCTTCAACTGCGGTTAACTTTCTCCTTCATACAAACAGAGCAAATTGATGTGCCGGTGTGGGGGACGAGTGGGCGGTAAGTTGGTTGCATATGTATCGCGAATTCGACGCTACTACAGACCTCCCGCGAGAGTCAAACCAAGTTGACTAAGAGTACTATGAGACCGCCCACGAGAGACAAGACGCCAAATACTATAATAAAAACGGTGAGAAGTCGGCCGCGCGGCCGATGCCAGGTTAAGAATTCCGGCAACGCCTCGTTCCAGCGTTCTTCGAATGCTTCCAAGTCCTTGCGAAAGACAATCATCACGATACCTGCCAGGGCAAAAAGACCACCGATAACGGCGTCGTCGATTGAACCGGTTTCCATTCCCTCTAATATGCCCGGAATAGACAAAATCGTCGATGGCTGGCGAGGGATTGTGGCCTCTCGCCGGCCGTCCCCTGTCCTTGACACCCCGCGGGCGGGTACCTATACTCCGTCACTTGCCCTGGAGGGCGCCTGTAGGTTAGGAGAGGTCAATGCCAAATCATAAGTCAGCAGAAAAGCGAGTGCGGCAGAGCGAGAAGCGCCGCGTTATTAATCGTAGCCATCGTACCAAGGTAAGGACGTATATCAAGAAGTTGCGCAGCGCGCTCGACTCGGGTTCGCAGCAGGATGTGGCGCAGATTCTGCCCGAGGCGATTTCGGTGATTGATAAATCGGTGCAGAAGGGTGTGCTGCATGCGAATGCGGCGGCGCGCTACAAATCGCGGCTGACCGTAAGGGCGAACCAGCCGGCCAAGTAAATCGAACGGGTCGCGGAACCCGTAATCAAAGTTTTGACGAGGCGGATCGAGATTCGGTCCGCCTCGTTTTTTGTTTAAATAAGGAGACTCCCATGTATCGTTCAGAACTTGAGATAAAAAATGTGGTCCGCGGGTTTGAGACGTGTGAAACGGACAAATCCGCGTTCAAGCACCGCGAGCATTTAACGGTGGGCGTCGTGTATCTACAGACGCTGGACACGAAGGCGGCCGTTGAAAGATTGCGGACCTCGCTGCTGCGGTTTGTCGATCACCACGGCGTCCCGCGAGAGAAGTACAGCCAGGAGGTGACGGTGTTTTGGATCGAGTTGATTGCGGAGAAGCTGGCGGAGCTTGGTCCTGACGCGGAGCTGGTCGAGAAATGCAATTACGTTATCGAGCACACGGCGAATGCGCGTTCTAACCAGACAGCTCGCAAACCAGCAGCTCAAGCTGAAGTCGAGGAGTCGCTTGCGAAGTCTTGATCGCGAGGTCGGCGGCGGCGGTGAGTTGAAGACCGCGCGCGATCTTTTTAGTGTCCGCACGTTGCAAGGTGGAGATGTAGGTGTCCCGTTTGAACGGCGGCATCGAGATGTTGCGGAACACCTCTTCACGACCGCCGCGCATCATGAGATGTTTCCCGAGGGCGAGCCGGTGATAGTTGCCGGCAATGAGACCGATCAGCATGACGGGCTCCGCGCCATCGTCGAGCAGCCGGTAAAGCGTTTCGAGCGCGCGCTTGCGATTGTTGGCGAGCAGATGATCGCCGAGTTCGAAATTGGATAACTCGCGCGTGCGGCCAATCAGTTCATCAACCAGATCGGACGTGATGCGCCCGTTGTCGATTGCTGCTGCCGAGAGTTTGTCGAGTTCGTTCGCGAGGGTCTGCACGTCGGTTCCGACCAGGTGAATGATCTCGTTCAGCACCGAATCGTCCGCCGTGGATTTCAAACTCTTCAAGTACGACTTGGCCCATGCCTTCGCCTCGCTGTCTTTCAAAGGCGAAAAATCGACAACGGTACAAGCGTCCAACAACGCCTTCGTCGACCTCTTTCGTTTGTCGAGATCGTCGGCAGTGAAGATCATCACGGTCGAAGGCGACGGATTGCTGAGATAGGCAATCAACACATCTTCATCCGCGTCGCGCAGCCGCGCGAAATCTCGAACCCGCACCACGCGTCGTTCCGACATCATCGGCAGCTGCTCCGCCGCCGCGATCGCACTTCGCACTGAGTCCGTCAACAGACTGAAACTCGCTTCGTTGAACTCGCGAATCAGTGTCGCATGCAACGCGGCTTCCGCGATTTCACGGGCCGCCGCGCGTCGCAGAAATCGCTCCGGACCAACCAGCAGATATAGCGGTTCCAAACCCTGACGCAGCGAGCTCTCGAGTTCCGTTCGCGACAGCGTCTTCATTGCATTTTCATTTACGGCCGGTTTCGACTGCGTTGATGAGGGTGGAGACGATGCTTTCCGCGAAGTTGCGCGACATGCGCAGGATGGCCGGATCTTCTTCGTTGAAAAACGTGCGCGGATCGCTGGCGAACTCATACTCGCCGCGAAAGACGAAGTTCTGATTGTCGTAAAGCACGCGATTCTCGGTTTGGTCGCGGACCGTCACCGCGGCGCCAATCGTCACTTCAAAGATACGCGCGCGGCCCTTGTCGTCGAGCAGCACGCCGGCAAAGTTGAAACTCTTGATGACGCCTTCGATCACGGCGTCGGCGCCTTCGCG
>DATJKO010000070.1:0-1539 GCA_035491355.1 Pyrinomonadaceae bacterium | reverse complement strand
ATGTTGCTGATGGGATTGTTTGGTGCGTGCGCGATGCTGCTCTCCGCTGTTGGGATTTATGGGTTGCTGTCGCACGCGGTGACGCAGCGCACGCAGGAGATGGGAATTCGGATGGCGCTCGGCGCGCAAGTCAGCGACGTGTTGAAGCTGGTGTTGAAGCAGGGAATGACGCTCGCGCTGCTTGGTGAAGCAATTGGGTTGGTAGCCGCGTTGTTGTTGACTCGTTTGCTGCGCGGGTTGTTGTTTGGGGTGACGCCGAATGATGTGACGACGTTTGTCGCCGTGATCGGTGTGTTGAGTACGGTGGCGTTGTTGGCTTGTTACCTTCCGGCGCGACGGGCGACGAAAGTCCATCCGCTTATCGCGCTACGCTACGAGTGACACAAATATGGAATCGATTCTCACGGATCTCAGGTATGGCGCAAAGATGCTCTGGAAGAGCAAGGGCGTGACGCTGGTGGCGGTTGTTTCCCTCGCAGTTGGTATCGGCGCGAACTCCGTGATCTTTAGTCTCGTCAACTCGATCCTGCTACGCCCGCGCCCGGTTTCGCATCCCGAACAACTGGTGGAACTCTTCGTCGGTGAACCGAATCATCCATACGAGACCACTTCCTATCCGAGCTATCTCGAACTGCGCGATCGCAACGAGGTTCTCAGCGGGCTCGCCGCTTATGGCATTCAGCAATTCAACCTGGGCCACGCAAACGAAGTCGAACAGATCTGGGGCGAAGCGGTGTCAGGGAACTACTTCGATGTTCTCGGCGTCGCAGCGCACAAGGGCCGCACGTTTTCTGCCGAAGAAGATCTGGTGCCGGGTCGAAATCCCGTCGCCGTGATTGGTTACAGTTTGTGGCAGCGACGATTCAATTCCGATTCGGGGGTTGTGGGCCAGACACTAACGCTCAACGATCAGGCATTAACCATCATCGGGATCGCGCCGCCTCAATATAACGGGATGATCCGCGGTTTCGGGATCGACGTTTGGATCCCGACCGCAATGTTGCCCGCAGTGGAGTCACGCAGCGGCAATCGTCTCACCAGTCGCGGGAGTCGTTGGCTCGCGCTCGTCGGACGACTCAAACCGGAAGCAACTCTCGCGCAGGCGCGTGCACGTTTCGATTTACTTACCCGCGACATGCAAGCCGGACATCCCGAAGAGTGGCTGAGTAAAAGTGAATCCTCCGGACGTTTACGCGCCCTGGCAATCACCGTGTTGCCTGAGAGTGAGACGCGCATTCCTCCCGACGCACAGTCAGCCGCCTGGGCCGTAGTTGCCTTGCTCTTCGTTATCGTTAACCTCGTGCTGCTGATCGCGTGCATCAATCTCGCCGGCATGTTGCTCGCGCGTGCTGTCAGCCGTCGCAAAGAGATCGCCGTGCGGGTCGCGATCGGGGCCACTCGCTTCCGCATCGTGCGCCAGTTACTGAGCGAGAGCGTATTGCTCTCGTTGATTGCCGGTCTGGCCGGAATACTGCTCGCGGTTTGGCTGTTGAATCTGATGCTGACGTTCATCCCGCCCTTGCCCGAAGGTATACACGT